>CAZMKA010000108.1:0-12372 GCA_964566605.1 uncultured Saprospiraceae bacterium
CCCATAATCATGGCGCCCATGTTTTTGGTCTCCAATACAGCTATGGTTAAAGAAGCTCTTGACAGTGGAATTACAGGTTGTATTCCCGCATTGAATTACCGCACCATTCCTGAATTAAGAGATGCAATAAGAGAAATAAAAGCACATTCTAACAAGCCTTTTGGGATTAACTTAATTGTAAATAAATCCAACATCTATTATGAAAAACAACTAGAAGCATGTGTTGAGGAAGGTGTTGATTTTTTCATTACTTCTTTGGGGTCACCCAAAAAAACCATCCAAATGTCTAAGCCAAAAGGCATCAAAGTATTTTGTGATGTCGTCAATGTAGAAATGGCAAAAAAATGTGAAGGTTTAGGGGCAGATGGCATCATTGCTGTTAACTCAGAAGCAGGCGGTCACAGTGGCAAAATCGACGGCAAAGAACTCATACCCATGATAAATGACGCTGTAAGCATACCTGTTATTTCAGCTGGTGGCGTTGCAACTTATGACCAATTCCAAGAACGTATGTCCTGGGGTGCAGCAGGTTGCAGTGTGGGGACAATCTTCATCGCTTCGAATGAAGCACCCGTTTCACAAGATTATAAACAAGCATGTGTCGATTATGGAGCCAAAGACATCGTGCATACAACTAAGCTCTCAGGTACACCTTGTACCGTTATAAACACACCTTATGTCCAAAAAGTGGGAACGAAGCAAAACCTCATGGAGAAATTAATGCATACCAATAAATTCTTCAAGAAATACATTAAAATGTTTATCAGCTGGCAAGGTATTACGAGTCTTAAAAAAGCTGCATTTAACTCGACTTATAAAACGGTGTGGTGCGCAGGTCCTACGATAGAAGACGTGCATGCGATCCGACCTGTGAAAGAAATAGTGAAATCGCTTACTACTTCAAGTTAATCTTTTTCTGGTTTGTCTTGCGTTTCTTTATTTTCTGTATCGGGAGGACTTTCTTCCTCTGTTTGCTTGATGATTTCATCGATTAAGGTCGAACTTACTACAGACTTCGTTTGTGGTCGTCGCTCACCTTGCCATCCATATCCCTTCAGTTGTAATGTCGTATGATTCGTCGACATGGGATACATATTCGATGTGGGTTCCGTCTTGAAATTTATGTGGTCTAGTTGATCTTCAAAAAGAAAAGTCATAGAACTACACACCGTTTTATTTACACCCACATACGCATTATCTTCATCGAGTAAATAATAGATAGATTGTGCATTTCCCACTATAGTCATGCTATCAATTTCACCTCCCGTAAAAAACACTTCGGTGCGTTTTCCAGCAATCTGATTGTAGAAAATTTCATCGGAACTATTCATGATAAAACTATTAGGAAAAAGATGTACTTCGTCTATGGTAGAAGAATCGAAATGCATCACAATCGTGTCGCCTTTGAATTGTGAAGTGTCACTCCACATGACCGGTTTCACATATAAAGTCAATACTGAATCCGTGGTATTATAAGCCATAGAATCGCAAGCTGCCTGAAAACTATTACTAAATATTTTCACTCCATTATAAGCTGTCAAAAAATCAGTGGTATCTATAGTTACTGTCTTTATCTCCGTCGAATCCTCAGCAAGCGAAATCACTGTGTCAATTTCTATCGCTTGAAAACGAAATAGCGTGTCGGAAGAAATAAACAAACTATCATTACCTTCCAGCTTACTCCGCAGCAAAGCCTTTCCTTCTTTGTTATATGCTTTATTGTAAGCACTATTCCCATTATCGAATTCGAGAAATTCGGAATCTATACGAATTCCATTGGTTGTATCTTGAAATATTACGTCACCGATGGCGATTCCTTTATCGTCAAGTGCATCGATATTATCTGCGACCAATTCACTCGTTTCGTCATTTATCGTCGTTCGCCCTTCACTACTAAATTGCTTGGTTTCTTTATTGT
Source organism: uncultured Saprospiraceae bacterium (assembly GCA_964566605.1). Lineage (GTDB taxonomy): Bacteria > Bacteroidota > Bacteroidia > Chitinophagales > Saprospiraceae > JAHDFB01. Next base: position 1,919 of record CAZMKA010000108.1, read on the forward strand.
AGTTTATCACGTCAGATTTCAATTCTTGGGAACCGTCTTTTACGTAACCATCACCTTTTACAATAACCTCTCCTGTTTCTTGATTATATTTTATGTAATCGCCTTCCGCGTATGTTGTTTTACTTTTATAAACAGCATCGCCTATCATTTCCACTTCATTTTTTATACCATCAGCCTTAATTTCAATAGCAACTGCTGTATCGGTTTCGCTTACGTAGCGTGCATTTTGCTGGAATAATCCTCGTTCTTCATCCATGAGAAAATATCCAGCTTCACAATAAACGGTAGCAGAATCCATGAGTATGTTCGTAGGTCCTTGGAATATCGCTTTATTGAGTGCTGTGTTATATAAGAGTGTGTCGGCATAAAGTTCGAAATCTTCATCTTGAACGCTTACTTTTTGGGAGAAAATAGCGAGATCTTGGCGTGTCCTGAATTCACCACGTTTACTTTTAAGCACGACATTATTGTTCTTAAGAATGGCTTTATCTGTGTAGTAAGCAATATCGACACGATCGTTGTAATGGATGTAATCCGAGAAAAGAACTTGGTCTTTATTTTTGATGTAGACAGAACCGTAAATATCAGCTTCTTCCGTTTCGAGATCGTATATCATACTGTCTGCATAAACTTCCAAGCTATCGGTTTTTATCATGCTGACATCTCCCCATGCTTTTAGAAAATTATCGTTGAGACGAGCCGTGTCACAATAGAAATAAGTAGAATCTTTTATGATTTGGACATTACCTTCAAGAAAACGATCGAAGTCATTTCCCACTTTTACTGTTCGTTGTAAATCGGCATAAATGACACGGACTTTTTCACCTTGAGTAGTGTCTTGTTCACTCTCATTCGTAGGTGTTGGGGTTTGCCCCAAAGCTGACCCTAAGTAGATGAAAAATGATATGAAGATTAATAATACTCTCATTTAAATATGCAGTTCTGCAACTTGTTTTCCCACAAATGTACCAATTGCTACGCCCATACCTGATAAACGAAGCCCAAAAGATATTTTATCGGTACTTTTACCTATTAACGGTTTTTTAGCACTTCCCGTTGCAATTATTCCACTCCACCAATGATCAACTTCTGCTTCTCCTGCAATATGTTGATGCAAAAACTGTACTAAATGCTGCTGAATTTCGGATGTATTTCCATAAGAATCAGTCATTTCCTGTAATGAAATATTTCGTGCACCTCCTAGTAAAATGCGGTCACCAATGGGGCGGAAATAAACATATCCTTTATCGAAGTGATAGCAGGTTTTTAGTGGATTTACATCCAAAGGCTTGGTTACTAAGACTTGATTGCGGGCTGGATGAATATCGAGATTTGGTAATAAATCTTTGGAAAATGCATTGGTGCAAAAGATGAGTTGCTTAGTGGATAACTGTAAGTTGAGGTTCGTATGTAAATTTACAATAGTGTCTTTTTCTTTATAGCTTTTGACTTCTGTAGATGTGAGAAATGAGACGCCTATTTTTTGGGCTCGAGCCCAAAGAAATTGAATAGCTTTTGCAGGGTTGAGTGCACCTTCGTAGCGATTGTTTATGGCTTTTGGGTAAAACCCATGCAATTCTTGATCTACAGATTCAAAAACATTCGGTCCCACACATTCATTCATTAAGGCATTCCAATAAGAAATTTGGGCGTAAGCCTCTTCATATTCATCCTTCGTTTTAAACAATTCCACTCCCCCACACTGCTCATAATCCATTTCAACATCGGGAATCAACTTGCGTAAAAGCTGCAAACCATTGTAACGCAACTCGACCGTCTTCATCACTTCAACTTCAGACATATGAGATCGATCGTCAGCGAGTTCACCGATCGAACCGAAGCAAGCAAATCCCGCATTTTTCGTACTCGCGCCATAGGGTAAAACGCCACGTTCAACAATTAAAACACTTTTTTGGGGATGTGCTAATTTCAAATGAATAGCTGTTGAAAGCCCTGTAAATCCTGCACCAATCACGATAAAATCGTGAGGCTTTTCGTGCATATTTTTTTCCCAAAAGCTGAATACTTTATTCATTGTATTGGATAATGATTGTTTAGTATTAAATTTGTGTAGAAATACAAAAATAAAATGATACAAAGAATTCAAAGTATATTTTTATTACTTGCTTCAGCTGCAATGGGTGTTTTATTTGCTCTTCCATTCGCTACAAGTGAAAAAGCTGATCTAGCGATGTTCAGTGATAAAGTGTATAATGTTTATGATCATCCGGCTTTAATTGCGTTGGTGGGACTTGCTACAGTGTTAGCATTTGTCAATATTTTCTTGTTCAAGAAAAGAAGTCTACAGATCAGACTTGACTTCATATATATTGCCTTATCAGTTGTATTGTTAGCCTTGGTTTTCTTCTTGATTTTTGGGAGTGGAAAAGTTTCAACTTCGGAAATAGGAATTCAAGAAAATTATGTTGCTTTAGCCATGCCAATAGTAGGAGTTGTTCTTGCTTTTTTAGCGAATCGATTCATTAAAAAGGATGATAAGGTTGTTAAAAGTATGGATAGACTGAGGTAATTCGGTCACTTTAACGTGTATTATGTTTATCGGACTTTTTATACTTAGAAAAAAGTAGTACTTTAGATTGATCAAAAGTGCATTTCTGAAAAACTAAACAAATAACTGTCTTTCCGAAAAGTATAATTTAAACACATTAAGCTTGCTTCCCCAACGGGATGTTTTGCAAGTTTAAAAAAAACTAATGTTATGATAATTTTCGGAACCCGTGGGGTAAAATTCAAAATCGATGAAGGTCATTTCTTGTGCCCTCAGTGTGCAGCAGACAGAGCCTATAAACACAAAAAAGTAAGACGATTTTTCACGTTATATTTCATACCTCTTATTCCATTGGACAGTCTAGGTGATTACGTAGAATGTCAGACTTGTAAAGGAACATTTGTTTCGAGAGTACTGGATTATAAGCCGAGTTTAGCGGAAGATAAGAATCAATTCCAGTCGGAGTATGAAAAGGCGATGCGTCATTGTATGATTATGATGATGTTAGCGGATGGTGAGATTGATTCGAATGAAATGGATATGGTGTTAAAGATCATCAACAAGTTTGGGCATAATGATATAACGATGCAAGAGCTGGAGGATTTAGTAGAAGTTGTAGAGCATCAAAACGAGCCTATTGCTAAATACCTGACGCGAATTACACCATCATTGAATGAGCATGGAAAAGAGATTATCATCAAGTGTGCAATTGCGGTGGCATCGTCGGACGGACATGTTGATCAGAGTGAAATTGACTTAATAGAGGAAATGGCGCTTACGATGGAAATGTCGAAGTATCATCTCAAGGGTTTACTTGGTGAAATTACGGGAGAAAAGACGGCACACACATTTTCGGATAATTAAGGGGGGAGTAGAGCGAAAGAAATAGAGGTGTTGTTAAAAAATAGAACAGTTATTCAGTGATGGGTGGCTGTTTTTTTTGTGTAACAGTCTAGCATAGGTGGATGTTTTTTCGGTTTCTTTTGGGCTGTGGAAGAAAGTTCATCCTTACGCAATGTTATCCTGCGTGTTTTCAACTGCCAATTTATCAATAATTACAGGCATGTGATCACTAATTTTAATCCAATCTTCATAAACCCCAATTTGTATAGTTGTTTTGTCTTTTATCATGTAATTTGAAGCGAAACAATAGTCAATATGATAAGGCTTATCTCTATTTTTAAGTAAAAATAAAGTAGGATCAATCTCTTTCCCATGTTCTATTTGATTCAAGTTATGGTAAACACTTGAAATCTCAAATTCGCTAAGTAAAACTGTAACATGAGAGTGATTACCGTTTTTGCGCATAGAATCCCATATAGCATTGCTATTCCAATCACCAATTAGGATTGAAGGAGAGTTTAATTGTGATTTGTAGTACTTTAGTACATTCCATATTTGACCTATATACGCTTTTTGTCTGCTTTTGTTCTGAATAGCCCAAATCGCATATAGATTTAAGTTAGTTGCGCCAGTTACTTTTATTGGAACGATATATTTGAATTCTTTAGCATGATTCTTAGAACGTTCGATATTATAATTGTTGAAAGATATGATACCTAGACCTTTATTCAAATTATCTCCAATCCAGATAAATTGATTGTGATTTGGGATTAATTGAGACTCACTAAACTTCGATGGATTCTCGCACTCTTGGACAATTAGAATGTCTGGGTTTAATTTAACAATGTGACTCCATTTCTTTCTAAAAGCCATATTACAATTCCAGGATATGATTTTCATTTGCCAGATAGTTTTAAAAAAATCATGCAGGATAACTATTTATATCCACACCCCTTCGTTAGCTTTTATTCCACTTTTTAGTTGTTATCTTAGGAACAATTTATAATTACATCTAAGTAAATATGAGAAATTAGCCCTTTTTATTGGTTATAAACCACTAAATAATTCTTTCCTGTTTTATTTAATAGACATGAAAACATGCATAAAAATTGGGATAGTCAGGTAGGAGATAGACCGCCCGTATCTCAAGCAAAAAAGATAGTTTCGCACTTTTATTTTATTGTTTTATTCATGTTGCAGAGCGAACAACAATACCAGTAGTGCTGACAAAGAAGGCATTACCTGATCAGCAAGTTATAGTCAGTTTTTTATTGTCTTATATTTATCAACTCTGCCTCCAATTCTAATTTGATATTATTCTCAATTGCGGATAAACTGCCATTCATTAGATTGTTTTGTTCATATGGGTCGTTATTTAGATTATAAAGCTCTTGACTCCCATTTATACCTTCTATCAGTTTGTAATTTCCATTGCTAATCGCCCATTTTTCACTTAACCCGTTTGTTCTTTCTGCATATTGAAAATTTCTGATTGTCTCATTTTTTGTAAGTAACTTTTTGAAGCTTTTGCTATCGTTAATTTCATTTACAGTTACTCCTGCGAGTTCAGAGATAGTAGCAAATAAATCTGTACTACAAATTAGATTTTCGTCTATTCCAATTCTTGATACTCCATTCCCCGAAATAAACATAGGAACATTTATGCCACCTTGATACAAGGTTCCTTTTGTTGTTGAGCTGGTAAATGGAGATTGTGAGACTTCATTAGGAGATCCATTATCTCCAATAAATATGATTATGGTATTTTCTAGTTCGTCTGAAGTCAAATTAGCAATCAATCTTCCTATTTGAAAATCCATAGCTTCTATTGCTGCTATATAGTAAGGCATCGGATCCATACCATCCGTATATTGAGGTAAATCTCCTTGAGAATGCATTTCTCCCGGTGGCACATGAAAAGGTGTATGTGGAGCATTATATGCCAACCACATAAACCATGGCTTTTCTTGTTGACTAATCCAGTCTATTGCTAAGTCCGTGAATTTCGTAGTTGTATATTCGGATTCAAAATTGCTTTGAGTATCTTCAGTTAATAGCCAATTGTAATAACTCTGAGCTTCACCTCTTACCAAGCCAGAATAATAATCTATCCCAAAGACCTCTGGATTGACGGAGGTATTACTACCAGATAAATGCCATTTTCCTATTATTGCTGTAGCGTATTTGCTAATTGATTGATCATTTATGTACTGCTGTAAACTTAACTCTGATAAATCTATTTCATCTCCAGCCCACTTCACACCTGTTCTGTAACCATATTTTCCAGTTAATATTGAGGCTCTTGTTGGTGAACAAGTAGGATATGACCAAAAATTGGTAAATGATAGCCCTGAAGTTCTAAATCCATCAATATGTGGCGTACTTGGCTTGATAGTGCCTTGTTCAAATCCCTCTAAAGCATCCTTTCCTAAATCATCAGCAATTATTAATAGGATATTAGGAGAACTATCCAAAGGGGTAGGATTGTCAGGCATTCCATCATCAGTGCAACCCACTATTAAAAATACTATGATTAAGAAAAATAATTGCTTCATGCTATTCTATCTTATTTAAAAGGATTGCTATATTTTTCATCGTCAAGCATTGTATGGTCTGTCAAGGTTTCCAAAAAAGCGACTAAAGCTTCTTTTTCTTCGGGGGTAAAATTAAAGTGTCCAACTTCTCCATTTGAATTTACTAAAGGTGAAATTAAACTTGGATGGTTTTGAATTCCAGTGCTATAATGTTCAATGACTTCCTCCAAAGTTGCAAACCTGCCATCATGCATATATGGGGGCCTTATTGAAATATTCTTGAGAGAAGGTACTTTGAAAATTCCAATGTCTCTATTATTGCCAGTTGTTTCAAAAACGCCTAAATCGGCTGTAGATGTAATATCCAATCCATTTGTTGTAGCAAAAGAAGTAAGTAGTCCTGGATTATTCGGGAAAGGTCCTACAAAAGCCTCTGTCTGGTGGCATCCTACACAGTTTCCATTCATACCATTAGTGAGTAATCGAGGTAAATAAAAAAGTCGTTTACCTTGATTTTCTTGTGCTGTAAAATCAGGAAAATTTTCAATTGGGGATTCAACATCATTCCTAGCTAGGTCATATTTTGAAGTTGTACTAACCATACTTCTTATAAATTGAGCTAATGCTTTTGAAATCCTATCACTTGTTACTTCATTATCTCCAAAAGCATCTGTAAATAAGGATGGATAATAAGTTTGCTCACTCACAATATTGACTAATTCCTGAAGTGTTAATCCCATTTCTACATCATCTTGAAAAGGCATCAAGACTTGATCTTCCAAGGTTTCTGCACGTTCATCCCAAAAGAATCTTCCGTCAGCATAAAATCGAGCATTAACGATTGACATAGAATGTCTTCTTGTAAGTCCTCCATCGAACCCTTCGCTTAGTAAATTAGGGTCAGTAAACCCATGTTCTGCTTGATGACAAGATGCACAAGATATAGTTCCATTAGCACTTAGTTTCTTATCATAAAAGAGGACCCTTCCTAATGTTGCTCCTTCATCAGTTATTGAATTATCAATGGGTGTATTATCATATTCCGAAAGTGCTCTGAATTGAAATTGTACAGGGAATTCATTGTTTGTCAGATGGGAAGGAAGTTCAATATTTGCATAGTTTAAATAATCTTCAGGTAAATTCAACTCTGCAAATGGATCTGTAGGTGCAGAATCAATGTTTTCATTAGAACAAGAAAAAATTAATAGCATTATACAAATCAAATAAATTGAAGTGATTATTTTATTCATTTACTTCGAATTTAGTCCTCATATTACGTTTGACTCGATTTTTGTTTAATGGTTTAATCTTGATTTTTTGTTTTTAAATTGGTTATAACTATTTATACCCACACCCATCCATTAGCTTTTATTCCACTTTTCAATTGTTAGCTTAGGAACTCGACTTTTTTTTCTTCTAAAAATGACACAACAACCCTTTTAAAAATGTACACAATCCATGCCTCTACATCTCCCCTCCTACTCCTTCACAATTCTTCTCGACATCACTCATTCTTCCGTCGTCATATTTACGATATACATCCCACTCGCTAATTGCTCCCCTATATTCAAGCTCCAGTGATACTTAGTCCCTTCTACTTTTCCTCCTATTCCAAAGTCCTGTATAAATCGTCCATTCATATCCAATAGCTCGAAGCTCACATTGTTCGAATTTTCAAATTCTGCTATTATAGATAATTGACCTGTTGTGATCGTAGGATAAACATTCCATTCTGTTGTGAACGCTTGTTCAAAAACACCAGTTACTTCGCCGAACACTGCTATGAGTGTATCTACGTTATCAAAATAAATTTCTGCTTCAACAAGGCTTGAATCAGGACTTACTACACTTCCGTTCAGCGTTTTCCAAAACAAGAATGGCACATTCTCATCATTTGCTTTAGCTTCAATGAGATTCGGCATTAATCCGTAATAATCTCCAGACCAAGGAAATTGCTCTATATCCAATGTATTAAATTCTATTTCTCCTGCTCCTGCTGGCTCAACATCTAGCGTGATTTCATATGGACCTTCAAGATTGTAACAATTCAACATTCCTTGTGCTAAGTAATTACATCTATCATCGATAAATTGTCTCATATCCTCTACGTTCGATTCCCACTCATTCATACTTCCTCCCCATCTCGCAATTTGACGAGGCATTTCAGGTTCTATTATAGCGATCATACTATCGAATGTTGCATGCATGTTATCACAAGAAAACGCAGTATTAATTAAGTCGGCTTGTCTTGAATAGTATAATTGTCTAAAGTCGTCACTTTCATCAATCAACTTGAGGAATATCTTTTCGTGATGTCCTACTCCTCCTCCATTGAAAAAATCATCCATATATTCACCTATCTCTTCTATATCACAAGGATCAGCATCCGGATCAGTATTCGGCACACCCGAATAATTGATATAGTAATCAAATGTTGCATCATTATCCCACAGTATATATCCCCATTTCTTATGATCACCTTCGGGATCAAGGCCTCTCCACCATCCTGTATTGTAGTTCAACCAATCAGATGCTACCGTATTTAAGTTTGCTAGCATATAATCGATTAAAGACTTTACTTGCAATTGTGATTTCACATATTCATAGTTTGCTTCACTTGACATATCTTCATCCATAATAAAGTCACGAAGCTCAATCCAATCAGCAAAGGCTTGGCTTCCTCCATACTCTGCCCAAGTTCCTCCCCATGTAGCTAGATATTGCAAATCATACTTTCCTTGATCATAATATTCACTTGTATAATCGTGATCAACTGGTCGTTCACGTAATCCATAAAGTCCCCAGTATTCTCCATCCAAAAACAACACTACTCTCTCCACTGCTCTCACATCAAGTTTCATCCCACCTTCTTGAGCTAAGGTATGCACATATTCATCTCTTATGTGACAAGAACCTTGATGATTGAAATCATCGTTCGCTGGGTAATTATCATCTCCTGATGCTCTAAACATCAATCTCTGATGATCATCCCTATCCGAATAACTGAATAATTGTGCATTTATATCCTTGCTATAACCCATTTCATCTCGGGTAATCCAATCCAAACTACGATGATCCAAAATCCATGAATCCTGTCCATGCCTATTAAGCTCTCCATACGATCCATCTACATATTCTCCATCTACGAAATATTCTAATGTTCCTTGAGGTCTTAAAGCACCTTCTCCATTTGCTAAATCTTGAATATCGTCTGCAGCAACTGAAAATACAGGAACTGTAAACGATTCATTCATAAAATACGTGTTGAATATAATCTTACCTGGAAGGATATCGGGATTAGTTGAAAAAGCTTTTGCCTTTACAACTATTGTCTCATCTATCAAGATAGAGTCTCCAGTAAAGAGTAAATCGTTTTGTGTAGGCTCTGATCCATCAAGTGTATAGTAAATATCAACATTGGGTTGTGTCGTGTTGAAAAAGACTTTAAAATCATCTTCGTAAAAACCCGCTCCTACATTAGTAGTAACTTCCTGCGTATACCCATCATACATTTCTGCATTATCATTACTGTATCCCAACGTAGGATTAACAGACACTTTCCATGTTGTTCCCCCATCCGTTGCTCTTGCTCTCGAATGACCAAGCTTTGTAAGTTCCATAGGAATGGTATTTATGATAACAGCATCCGAATTAGCTAAGGAAAGAACTTCATTGCCTTTCGTTTGGGTCAATTTGAAATTGGTATGATATTGGTCATCAATCGTATCTCTACCGGAACACCATAAAATCAAATAACCATTTCCATCTATAAAAAGATCTTGTTCTATTTTCCATTTTCCAGGTTTATCCTCTTTGTCAGAAATAAACCATCCGTTCAAATTAACCGGTTGGTCACTGGAATTATATAATTCTATCCAATCTTCGAATTTATCATTATCATCAATAAAGTCATTTAAGTTGGATGCGGAGTATTCGTTAATAACTACTTGTGCATTAGTAGAAAAAGCTAACAAAGAGAGAAGAAATAAAAAGGAGATTTTGTTTATCACAATAAATAATTTTGAAATTAGCTCTTTTATCTATTTGGGGTAGAGTGAGATGAGCGTATAATATGTGGGTTTTTGATTTGATAAATATATAAATATTAAATGTAAAAAGCAGAATTAGCTTGACATCCTTACGACATGTATTGTCGTATACATAAAAAAAGGCCATCTCGTAACGAGATAGCCTTTATATACATTCAAATTTCTTAAGTAGAAATTATTTTTTCTCTCCAGGTTTTGCCGAGTAATTCACTTTTAATTGACCTGATTTTCTCAGTTCAGTTTTTACATCAGTAACAATACCCATTGTTGTTGAACCATCAATTTTAAGAGAAGTTATAACTGCTGGTCTTACTTTTTCATCAAGACCTAGTTTAAACTCTTCAATAAACTTAGGTATTTCATCAATTTCAGCAAATTTATCACCTAATTGAATTCTAGGTGAAGTTCCATACTTAGCTTGATATTTTTTCACAGGTTTCCCTATAAAAATGAAGTTCACAAGTGACTTCTTTTCAAGTTTAGTAAGTTCTGTAGCTGCTGGAGTACTTACATTTAGCT
>CAZMKA010000109.1:0-12367 GCA_964566605.1 uncultured Saprospiraceae bacterium
GTTATTAACAATAGTATAGCAATGTTTAATACTGCGAACATAATTGAAATGACGAATTACTTAGGCGGTACATCGTGTAATAATGTAATTTCTACGTACGTTAATTCAGCTCCTATTGCTCAAGTAATTGAAGATAAAATCATACCTCATTCAACGCCTTTTTTATTGGATGTTTCCGTTTCAGATCCTGACAGTGACCCATTGTTTCATGCTTGGGAACAACAAGATAATGAGGTTGCAACCATGCCTCCAGCTTCAACTAATACAGGAGGTCCTACTTTTAGATCTTATCTGCCTACTTCTGAGTCGGAACGTTATTATCCACCCATTTCTAATATTGTAAATGGTACTTCGAATACATGGGAAGTCTTGCCAAGTGTAGCTAGAGATCTTAACTTTATTTACACGGCAAGAGATATTAGTTTTGCTGCGGGTTGTATAGATACAGCGAGTGTTAAACTTACAGTTGACGGTTCTGCTGGTCCTTTCAATGTAACGTCTCAATCAACTTCTCAAACCTACTCTGAATATGAAAATGTTATTGTAACATGGGACGTCGGAAATACAGATCTAGCGCCTATTTTTGCTCAATATGTTGACATTTTATATTCTCGTGATGGCGGGTTTACTTACCCTGATACATTGGTTCATCAAACATATAATGACGGTGTACGAGAAGTTGTGATACCTGGAGGTTTGGAAAACGATGCAAGATTTATGGTAAAAGCAAATGATAATTATTTCTTAGATATAAATGAAGCAGATATATCAGTAACTAATTCGGGGGCATCTTTTAACATAGAATTAGATAAATTCCAAAAGAGCTTCTGTACATCTGAAACGAATCCTTATGTGATAAATATTAATGCTGAAGCATTCGAAGGTTTTACAGGCACGATTGATCTAGCTTTACAAGGCGTTCCTGCTGGATTGACAGCTACATTAGGCGCAAATAGCATTAGTGAAACGGGTGCAACAACATTGACCCTTGATAATTTCGCAATTACTCCAGGAATCGATACTATCTTTATCCTGGGTACTAATAATGGTCTTGTAAGAACTCAAGAATTTATATTGGATGTTATTGAAACAGGTAGTACAACAGTTACATTAGCTTCACCTGCTGACGCATCGATTGAAATAGTAAATAATCCTATTCTTTCATGGCAAAGTGTGAGTGGGGTAAGTTCTTATGAATATGAAATATTGAACTCCGCAGGAAGTATAATAGAATCGAATATTGTAACGAATAACTCCGTTGTAGTAAATACTGTTTTAGGATTAAGTCAAACATATACTTGGAAAGTGCGTCCTATTTTTGCTTGTGGAAGTGGAAATTTTTCAAACACATTTTCTTTTTCAACAGGTACATGTTTGAATTATGTTGAAAGAACGCCTGTAGTCATTCCGACAACTGCAAGTATTGTAAATTCAGTTGTTAATATTCCCGTTTCAGGAACAATAAGCGATGTTAATATAATTGATTTAGATATATCTCATTCTTGGATTGAGGATTTAGAAATTACACTAACAAGTCCAGCTACAAATTCTGCTATTTTATACGACAATACTTGTGGACAAGAAGATGATATCTTTCTTTCTTATGATGATAATGGAGTAGCATTTGATTGTACTTTAAGAACTAGTGGAAATACTGTCCAACCTGTAGAGAATTTATCTGTATTTAATTCTACTGATATTAATGGTAATTGGGATTTACAAATTGAAGATGTTGCCAATCAAGATGGTGGCACATTAAATTCATGGACACTGCAGGTTTGTTACACTAGTTTTTGTGATTTAAATGTAGACAAAATAGCTTTCGATGATGGTGCAGGCTCTTTAAAAGATGCACTCGATTGTGCAACTTCAGGTGATGTTATTTCATTTGATACTAGTCTACCAACTGATGCTTTAATTAGTGTAGGTAATGAAAGAATTATTATTGATAAAAACATAACCTTTAGTATTCCTGCTAATAGGACAGTTTCTTTGAGAGGTACGACTGCTGAATCAACGATTGAAATTCTAAGTAGTGGATCTTTATCAGCGAATAGCTTAACGGTTACCAATATTACAACTAATGATGAAGTGATTAAGAATGCAGGAAGTTTGAACATAAATAATGTGACTGTGATTAGTAACTCAACAGCAATAGGTATTGATAATACGAACGGTATATTGACAGCAACAGGAACAAATTCTATAGAAGAAAATTAACCAATTCAAGTTCTTTTGTGTTACAAACTCTAAATGTGTAATATGATATTGAATAATGATGACATTCTAAAGCTTGAAAAGTATAATAGAATTAATTTTATTAATCATTTGGCAGGTGTCAAAGGTGCGCATTTAATAGGAACACGATCTGATTCCGGTATTGCTAATCTTGCTATTTTTAATTCCGTTTGTCACATTGGAGCTAATCCTCCAGCAATGGGATTTCTGCTTAGGCCACTCACTGTTGAAAGGCACACATACGATAATATTATATCGAATAAGCAATACACGATTAATCACTTTAATGCGAATCAAATTAAAGATGCACATCAAAGTTCAGCGAAGTATCCAGCAGATGTTTCCGAATTTGATTATCTAAATTTTACCGAAGAGTATATCAATGATTTCCATGCACCAGTTATAAAGGAAAGTCATATCAGTATAGGGTTAACGTATGTAGAGAAGCATGAAATTTCGTTTAATGGTACTGTTTTTATGGTCGGAAAAATAGAGTTTGTTCGCATTGCAGACGAGCTATTGGAGGATACAGGACATATCAATTATGATGAAACTAATTCGGTTGCAGTTGCAGGATTGGATAGTTATTATTCTGTGTCTAGGCTGCAAAGAGAGCCATATGCAAGAGTACCAAAGTAAGCTTTAGTTTAGGTTTTTTGGGCTTTAAGCCCAAAGAGAATAATATAAAAGGGGGATTTCGTTAAGAATGAAATTCAAGTGGTCCGAAAAATCTTAAGTCGGTTACCATTCGCTTGTATTATTGATAATGGTTGAATAAGTTGGTGCTAATGGGTGCATCAATACAAGTTTAACGAAAAGTCCCCCTATATCTAATCTTTGTGATTTTGAAAAAAATAGTCTTCTAAGGCAAATCATTTATCTCATCAATCAAATTTTCTATTGATATAGATTGAAAGTCAGTTGATTCAAACTCAACTACTAAATCTTTTTCGATCTCAACAGCTTCTATAGAATATTCATATTGGCCGTTTTTTTCATAGACAACAATAACGTGCACTGCTTGCCCAATAGGGTAGTTTCCATAGTTACTTGCAAGACCAGTTTCTAAACCATCAAATGATAAATATATTCGAGATTTAGTAGTATACTTTTTAGATAATTGAATGGCGATATCTGTCTTAGGACGAGAGTCGTGATAAAAATAGTCAGCGTTTATCCATCCGAAAAAGTTAGTGAATATTGCATATGAATTAAATACCTCATTTTCTAAAACACCTGTATAGTCGGAAAATGCTGAGGATGCCCATAGTAGGTTTTCGTCATCAATAATTGTGCCTCGGAAAAGATCCATATTAGATATTTCTCCGTTAGGAGATTTAGATTCGTATGTTAAACTATAGGTTGTGTTAGTGGGCATCTCAAGTTCTTGACCATTGCTGGTGAATTCAACATGAAATGTTCCACCAGAAATGAGCATTTCCTGTTCACCTAGGGAATTTATACCTGTGGTGTGAATGTCAGTTATAGCCATTGTACCTTTGTCGAATATTTCTATGAATTTACATTCAATTGGGCCTGTAACGGATTCACCATCTAGTTTTAAAATTTCTGGATTAATTGTTAGGGTGACATTTTCATTCGATACAAAATTGAAGACTGAATCTTGTGCGTCGAATGTGCTCAATTGTGCTATATCTTCAAGATATTGTTTAGCAAGTGTATTGCTTTCTGAGGAATTAGATAAAGAAAAAGGATCGATGCAAGAATGTAGAATGAATAGGAGAGAAAGGAAAAATAAGCTTTGTTTTAATTTCATTTATTTTAAGAGTTTTACAGGCTAAAAACTCTCTAACTTTAAACTTATTGTGCACAAGTTTAAAAAACTGACCAAACGAAAAAGCACTATTAAAATTGCGGAACGAGCCTAAATTTTGGGCAAAAGCCCCAAGATTATGCACGCTTATCAGCAACAGCTTTCCTTAAAATAAAAGCAAAGAATACTAAGCTTAAAAGCCAAGAAATTCTTCCAAGAATATCTCCATGCTTTGCATAAAAGGTCAATTCATCGTTAGCTTGCATTGTCGCGTTGAAAGCGTCTCTTGTCCCATAAGGAGTGGTGTGAAAAACGCGTCCATGTTGATCAATTGTACAACTCACACCAGTGTTGGCAGACCTTGCAATTGATCTTCTTAATTCAATTGCACGCAAAATACTGTAAGCCAAATGTTGTCTATGCCCTGGCGTATTATCCCACCATCCATCATTAGTGACGACGAATATAACTTCTGCGCCATTCAAGGCAAACTTCCTCATCCAATAGCCATAAATACTTTCATAGCAAATCGCAGGAGCTACACTAGCTTTTCCTTGGGTAAGAACAGTAGGATCTTTACTTCGTGCATGACCTGCTATTGATCCACCAGCTTTTTTAATAATAGGTTCAAGAAAAAAAAGTAGCTTCGAATAAGGGAAGATTTCAGCTCCTGGTACGAGTTTTCCTTTTACATGTATTCCATATTCTTCGCCTCTTGTTTTTAGTTCTACAGCAGAGTTTTGTACCTGCATATAACCTCGGGATTTTGAAAGTTCTCTCAGATTATCAATGCCTTCTTCTTTCTCTTTATATAAGCGGTAACTTGCTAGACCCGTAATAAGATTCGCTTTAGGAAATGAATCCAATGTGTTATAAAGCGTATTTATCGTTCTATCTTTATCAAAATTGTCCAAGTCGATTAGTCCAAAACTAGTTTCAGGAAAAACGATATAGTCTGTGGTATCTGTTGCATTGTTTTGATCTAAGTAGATAAATACTTGTGTTTGATCTCGTTGAGGAATTGAAAACTTCTCATAATGTGGCTCGAAATTAGGCTGAACTACGCAAACATTTACTTGATCTCCTTTTTCCTGATATGAAAAGAAGATAAAAAACGAGATGAACATAGGCGTCATAATCAGTAAGATAGGGTACAGTAAAGTAGTTACTGATATTGCACCACCTTTGCGAATAAGATTCATTCCTTTAAATAAAAATGCATTGACTAGTAAAACCCAAACACTTCCTCCTATATGACCAGTATATTCGTACCATTGGATCCAAAGACTTCGGCTACTAAATGCATTTCCTAAAGTTAACCATGGCCAACTGATTTCCCAACGCAGATGTATCATTTCCCAACTCACCCAAAAGGCAATAAAAGCAATTAAGCTGATATTGATTTTGAATCTTTTACGAAAAAAGAAAAAGCACATGAATGGAATTGTCATAAAAAGACTATTCAGTGTAAATGCAACAATGCTAGGTATAAAACTCGTGTTCGCTACCCAAAAAGTTGTCATTATATTCCACACAAGAAATCCAGAATAAGCGTATCTAAAAGCTAACCAAGCACTTTTCTTTTTCTCAATAATATCTTCAACAACAAAAAGTAAAGGAATAAAGCCTAGAAAGATTAAAGGAGTTATACTAGGATCAGGAAAACCAAGATAAAGTAGAAATCCAGACAAGGTGGAAAGTGCAAAGTACTTAAGATGTTTCGATTTTGTAAATGTGAACTTAAGAATTACAGTGAGCAGAAGCCAACATCCCATGAAAAAGCTGAGTGGACTACTTCCCCATAATGGTTCAGCGAGCATGATTCTACTCGAAGATATAACTAAGAATAATGCAAGAATTGCTAAGCCAATATTGAGAAATAGAGGAAATCTTTTGTGTGTTAGTATGGATTTAACGGATAAGTGATCCATTATCCCATGATTTTTCTGGACTAACAAAGCAAAGTTTTCCTTCCTCGTTTTCTGCCATGAGAATCATGCCTTGGGAAAGAACGCCTCTTATTTTTCGCGGTTCCAAATTAGTAACCATACTAACTTGTTTACCTATTACTTCTTCAGTAGAGTAATGTTCAGCAATTCCACTAACTACAGTTCTTTTTTCAGAACCAAGATCAAGTTCAAGCTTCAACAACTTGTCGGCTTTCTTTACTTTTTCAGCAGCAAGTATAGTTGCTGTT
The DNA here is from genome assembly GCA_964566605.1 of uncultured Saprospiraceae bacterium. Classification (GTDB taxonomy): domain Bacteria; phylum Bacteroidota; class Bacteroidia; order Chitinophagales; family Saprospiraceae; genus JAHDFB01. The sequence goes on from CAZMKA010000109.1 coordinate 6,210, forward strand.
CGTAAATCAAGTTTAGTAAAGTCATCAAAGACTATTGTGGAACTCTTTGTTTCTTTTTTCTTGGAAGGTGCTTGTTTTTTAGACTTATCTTCTTCGAAAGACATTTCTTTTAACTTATTAAGTTGACCTTCAATAGCTTTATCGTCTAGTCTTGAAAATAAGTGGAAAGGTTTACCAACTTTATGTCCAGCCTCAATCAAAGGAAATCCTTCTGCTAGATTATCTTGCATGATAAGGAATTCATCTTTTTCTTCTATTTCTGGTAATCCAAGTAATTCGCTTAAACGATCACTTGTAAATGGTAAGAAAGGACGGCAAGCTATACGCAAAGCTGCAACATGCTGTAGAGCTAAATTCATGATTGTTTTAACCTTGTCAGCATTCTCCTCATCTTTTACCAACTTCCACGGTTCATTAAATTGTAATAACTGGTTTCCTCTAGTAGAAATAGCCATCACCATTTTTAGTGCTTCTCTAAAGTTATATTCTCTGATATATTGAGATAAGTCGTGAAGCATATCGAATAATTCCAACAATTCACCATCGTGAAACCCAGGTAATCCATCTTCACCTGCTGATTCAAAATCTAAGTCAGGATTAAACTCTGGAATTACACCATCGTAGTATTTATTAGTAAGAACGATAACTCTATTAACGAAATTCGCTAAATTGTTAACAAGTTCATTGTTGTTAGCATCTTGAAATCCTTTCCAAGTAAACTCACTATCTTTTTGCTCAGGCATTGCCTTGATCATGTAATAACGAAGCTCATCTTGTCTGTCGGGAAAGTCCTTTAAATATTCATGTACCCAAACTGCATAGTTTTTCGAAGTAGAGATTTTTCGCCCTTCAAGATTCATGAATTGATTTGCCGGAACATTTTCAGGAAGAATGTATTCTCCATGCGCTTTAAGTATAGCAGGGAAAATTATACAGTGGAATACGATATTGTCTTTTCCTATGAAGTGAACCATTTTAGTTTTGGAATCTTTCCAATACGGTTCCCATTCTTTTTCATTATCGGCAGCCCATTGCTTTGTTGCTGATATATATCCAATCGGTGCATCTAGCCAAACATATAGTTTTTTACCTTCAGCACCTTCGATTTCTTGTGGTACATCAACCCCCCAATTCAGATCACGCGTCATCGATCTAGGGTTCAATCCACCTTCAAGCCACGATTTACATTGCCCAAGTACATGATTTTTCCATTCGCTAGGTTCATGCAATTGTTCTCCGTTTACTTTACCATTATTTACCCATTCCTTCAACCAATCTTCGTATTTATCCAAAGGCAAATACCAGTGCGTAGTTTTTTTAAGTTGGGGTATATTTCCTGAAATAGTTGATCTAGGATTAATAAGTTCGGTAGGGCTTAAGCTGGAACCACAATTCTCACATTGATCACCATATGCTTCTTCATGCTCGCATTTTGGGCATTGACCCATAATATAACGATCGGCTAAAAACTGATTAGCTGTTACATCGTAATATTGTTCCGTTTCTTTTTCAACGAACTCGCCCTTTTGATGTAAATCACGGAAAAATTCTTGAGCAGTTTCATGATGTAACTTGGAAGAAGTCCTGTGATAAACATCGAAACTTAATCCCATTTCTTTAAAAGTATCCTGGAATTGTTGGTGGTATTTATCGACAATTGACTGAGGTTCAACTCTATCTTTTTTTGCACGAATAGTAATTGCGGCACCATTTTCATCACTTCCACAAACGAATAATACATCTTTTTCCATCATACGCATAAACCGCACATAAATATCAGCAGATAAATATGCACCAGCAAGGTGTCCAATATGCAAGGGACCATTAGCGTAAGGAAGTGCTGAAGTAACTAGTATTCGATCGAATTCTTTCATTGACTTAAATAAGCTGCGAAGATATTGCGATTTTACTAATATATATTAATTTAATATGATTTTTTTCAAACTTTTCACGTAGCTTAAGATGCCAATAAAGCTATTAAATATACTACCTTTGTTGTATGATTGAATATTCGAATTTTGAATTTCCTAATGGATTGAAATTAGTGGTGCATGAAGACAAAAGTACGCCTCTAGTTGCAATTAATATCTTATATGGTGTAGGTTCAAAAGATGAGTCGAGCTCAAAAACTGGATTTGCTCATTTATTCGAGCATCTTATGTTCAGTGGAAGTAAAAATGTTCCTGATTTCGATCTTCCAATTCAAATTGCTGGAGGGGAAAATAATGCATTTACAAATTCGGATATGACGAATTTTTACAACATTGTTCCAAAAGCAAATTTGGAGACTGTGTTATGGATTGAGGCAGATCGAATGCGCTCTTTAATTGTCGATCAAGATAAGCTCGATGTTCAAAAGAAAGTAGTAATTGAAGAATTCAAGGAAACTTGTTTGAACCAACCATATGGAGATATGTGGCATCATATGTCTAATGAGGCTTATAAGAAACATCATTATAATTGGCCAACAATAGGTAAAGATGTATCGCATATAGAGCAGGCTTCTTTAAGTGATGTGAAAACATTTTATAATACGTTTTATAAACCTTCCAATGCTATTATTACAATAGCAGGAGATATTACTCATCAGCAAATTGTTGATTTAATAGACAAGTATTTTCCAACGGATAAAATAGAAGAAAAGGAAAGTGATTACATTAATTCATGCGAAAGTGAACCTGTGCAGAATGAATACAGGAAAAAAGTGATAGAAGCTAATGTGCCAGCTGAAGCTATTTATCTTGGTTTTCGAATGAGTGAAAGAAATGCACCTGATTATTATAAAGCCGATCTTTTAAGCGATATACTTGCCAATGGAAGATCTTCGATGTTTCATACAAATTTATATAAGCAAACGGATTATTTTACAGTGATTGATGCTTATGTTTCTGGTACGGTTGACTCAGGTTTATTGATTATAGAAGCAAAAATTAATTCTCATAGAGACACGGATAAAGCTTACGATCTAATATGGGGTGAACTTGAAAAGTTGAAGAAAGAAGCAATAAGTGAAAAGGTGTTGGAAAAGCTAATTAATAAGATAGAAGCAGCTCAAGTTTATAATGAATTAAGTGTTCTAAATAAAGCAATTAATTTATCTTTTTTCACATATCTAGGTGATACAAAATTAATTAATAGTCAGATTGATGAGTATGCGAAAGTTACTGCTGCTGATTTACAAGATTGTGCTCAGAAGATTTTTGTAAAAGAGAATTGTACAGAAATACGTTACTTAAAATCAAAGTAATGCATCCGTCTAAGAAAGAGTTTTGGTATATAGTAATTGCTGTTTTGATACTGCCGGCATTCTTAATTAATTTAGGGATGATGCCATTGAATGATGATGAGGCGATAAGGACTTTGGTTGCCATGGAAATGGATTTTTCAGGTAACTTTATTATTCCTACATTGAATGGCGAATTGTATCGAGCAAAACCTCCATTGTACAATTATTTCCTATACATTTCTTATGCATTTTTCGGGGTTAATGAATGGAGCGCAAGGATTCCCAATATCTTTTTTTTAGGACTTTTTGGCTTTGTAATTTACTTCTTTTCCAAAAAGCATTTTAGTAAGGAGTATAGCATAATCAATGCACTGATGTTTGTTACATGTGGAAGGATTTTGTTTTGGGATAGCATGCTTGCATACATTGATATTTCGTATTCATTGGTAACTTTTATAAGCTTCATGGTGATTTATCATCTAGGAATAAAGAAGAAATGGAATGCTATGTTCCTGCTTAGTTATTTATTAGTGAGTATGGGATTTTTAATGAAAGGATTTCCATCCTTATTGTTCCAAGGCTTAACATTACTTGTCTTTTTTATTCTTCAAAAGGATGTAAAAAAACTTTTTTCATTGGCTCATTTCTATGGCGTGTTTTTATTTTTAGTAATCGTAGGGACTTATTATGGATTGTATCAAGCTGAAGCAGATATAGGAAAAACACTAGGTGGATTACTTGATCAATCGACTAGAAGAACTGCGGTTCACGAACAATATAATTATATTCAGTTTTTCAAGCATTTGTTATCATATCCGTTTGAGAATATCTATCATTTTCTTCCTTGGAGTATCATGGGGATTTATTTATTCGGGAAGCAATCTTTTAAGTTGATTAGAGAACATACTTTTTTAATGTTTTGTGCGATTACATTTTTGATTAATATTATAATTTATTGGTTGAGTGTTGAGGTATATCCTAGGTATATTTTAATGTTAATTCCATTAGTCTTTTCGATATGGTTGTATTTGCATAAACGGAATTATGATGCTCATTCGAAATTTTATATATTTTATTTTCGATTTACTCAGGTCATCTTTTTTGCGATTTGTTTAACGTGTTTTATCGTTCTAAAAGAGACGATGGAAGTGGAAATTCCGTATCGATATTTAAAGTTGGGTTTAGGTCTTGTAGCCTTGGTTGCAATATTTGTAGCTTATAGTAAGTATAAGCCGATACGCTTGATATCCTTTGTTGCAGCACTATTAGTAATGCGAATATTCTTTAATTTCTTTTTTATTCCCGAACGTTTCCAAGGAGACCAAGGAGTTGTATGTAAGAGTCAAGCAATAGATTTGGGTTTAACCCAAAAGGACCTGCCATTAAACATATATAAGAACTCAAATATTGATTTAACAAGTTCTGTTTATATCGCAAATGAGAGGCAACAGATTACGAGGAGAACAGATGAGATATTACGTGCGCCAGGAATTACGATATTGGATACTGCCAAGTATGAGATTAAATCAAATATTCAAATTCAAGGCGAAATATGTGTTCGAGAAGGTCAACAAACTTTATTGCTAGTTAATCGAAATTAATTGTTATTGGGCACCTGCTGGAGGTTTGAACTCATCAATTTTGTAATAAATTAGTTTCCAACCATCAGATAAATTTGCCCATCTGCGATGCATGTTGAAAAAACCGTTAGCATCGTAAATTCTTTCAAGAACAAGTCTTCCGGCAGGGTTAAATTCTCTTCTAAATTTCCCACCATAATCATCAAATGGTTTATGAATAACCCAGTTTTCAGCAGTCCAAGTAATCGAGTCTCCTTCGGCATGTAAAGGAAAGTTTATTGAATTTAGTTGGAAGTCAGAATCTGTGTGGAATTTGTTATAAAAATCAACAAATTCTTTTTCAATTTCTATTACTTCGGAATTGTCATTTACAACTTCAGGGGTGGCTGTCTGATTTTTTTTACACGAGACAAAGAGTGTAGATAATAGAAGCAGAAAAAGAAAATGTTTCAAAATATAGATTTTAGATAATGCAAATAAAGTAGAGTTTGGGTTAATAATGAGTAAAAGGGTAAGAATATTTTATAGAGTGGGTAGATTTAAGGTAATGCTTTGATATATTATCATTTTTTTTAATATGAATAAGGTTATTTTATCTTTTTAAGTTGTTGATTTTTAATTAGATGGCAGTTTTTTTGAAAATAGTTAGAAAAAAGTGGAACGAAAAGAGGGGTACGTTACACTAATAAGAAAATTAAATCATGAAAAAGCTAATCGAATTAGAGTGTGGCGGATATTATTTATTTGAGAGTTTGGCAAGTGGAAGGAGTTGTTATTTTGAGTCGGATATAGAAGTTGGGCTTTTCAGGCGCTTGTTCAGGAGGTATATGGAGGACTATGCTCATATTCACAAGATGTATTTGTCAAGTGAAGGATATCAGATTTTATTACGATTGAAGGGTAGGGAATCGTTGGAACGGAGATATAAAAAGGCTTGCAAGAAGAAAGGAGTTGAGGTAAAGAAATTGAATATAGAAGAGCCATGGCGGATAATCAGTGAGCGCATGCGAGTTTTCGGGAGTGTGTATGTAAAGGCAGTGAATAGGATTCGGGGACGGAAGGGAGTTTTGGTACAGGAGAGATATGGGCGGTATGAATTTAGTGAGGTAGAAGAATTTGAGAGTTATATAGAGGAAATGGAAAGAGGGAAGGAGGTACAAGGTCAGGATAGAGCGAAGTATAGAGTAGGGATTGAATGGAAAAGTGGTGTAAATTGGGTTTTGGTTAGAGGGAGTGAATGGGTGGAGAGTTTGATGAGTGTGGTGTTTCGAGATTTCGTAATAGATAAAATGTTGAATTAGGGACTAGCCACAATTTTGTGTTTTTCGATAATTTAAGAAAATTGTTGACTT
>CAZMKA010000110.1:0-12295 GCA_964566605.1 uncultured Saprospiraceae bacterium
ATGCTAGAGATATCAATCTATTTTATTTAAGTGATAAAAAAAGAAGTAGAATTGAGAAAAAGGAAAACACATATTACATCCTGGATACTGATTTAACTTTTACAGAAGCTGAAATATTAAATGAGATAGAAAGTAAGCCTGAAAATTTCAGCCCAAATGTAATCATGCGTCCATTATTTCAAGAAACGATTTTACCAAATCTTGCATATATCGGAGGAGGTGGAGAATTAGCTTATTGGATGGAAAGAAAAAGCCAATTTAAAGAAGCAGGAGTATTCTATCCATTATTAATAAGGAGAAAATCAGCTATGTGGCTTAATTCACGAGTTATAAAGTCAATGAATAAAGTGGATATCAATTTTGATTCACTATTAGCGGACAATGATGCACTTATTAAAGAGTTTGCGCTAATTAATAGCGATCATTCCGTAGAATTCGACGAACAGTTCGAGGCTTTAGAAAAGGTTTATATTGAAATAAAGCATAAAACAATAGAGATCGATGCAAGCTTAGGTGGTAAACTTGAAGCTATGAAGAAGAATCATATTAGTGCAATCGAAAAAATACAGTCTAGATTAATCCGTACTATTAAACAAAATCAAGAGGTACAAACTAATAAAATCATTAAAATTAAAGACCAACTTTTCCCGAGTAATGGCCTACAAGAGAGGAAAACTAATTTTATGGAATTTTATTTAAAACACGGACCTTCAATGATAGAAGAACTTATCGAAAAGTGCGATCCTTTCGATAAGTCTATGTTATTAATTTATGACGAATAGTTTTTTAGCTAAATTCAAGTATTATTTAGCTTCAGCTAATACTTTGTTATCAAAAACGGTCAATAAACTAGCAATCTTTTCTTTGAGATCAGCTCGATCAACAATAAAGTCCAGGAAACCATGATCTAATAGAAATTCTGAAGTTTGAAAACCTTCAGGAAGATCTTTCTTAATTGTTTCTTTTATTACTCTAGGTCCTGCGAAGCCTATAAGTGCTTTTGGTTCTGCAAAATTTATATCACCTAACATTGCGAAAGAAGCAGAAACACCACCTGTTGTAGGATCAGTTAAAAAACTAAAATAAGGAATTCCTTCTTTTGCAAGTTGAGATAACTTTGCGGATGTTTTTGCCATTTGCATTAATGAAAACGCAGCTTCCATCATTCTTGCACCTCCTGACTTCGAAATAATCATAAATGGAGTTCTTTCCTCACGGGCAAGATCGATAGCTCTTGCTATTCTCTCCCCTACTACACTTCCCATTGAACCACCAATAAACCCAAAATCCATCGCAGCAATAATCAACGACTTTCTTCCTACTTTCCCTTTTGCAACACATATCGCATCAGACAAACCACTTTTGGCGTAAGCCGCTCTTAAACGATCAGGATAAGCTTTAAGATCTTTGAATTCTAGAGGATCTTTACTTACAATATTTTCAAAATGAATCGTAAATTGACCATCAAAAATGAGATCAAAATAATCATGTGAGCCAATTCTCGCATGATGATTACATGTAGGACACTTGAAAAAATTATCCTTTAACTCTTTGATAGTACTCGTTTCACCACACGACTTACATTTATGCCAAAGCCCATCAGGAGCTTCTTTCTTAAATCTCGTGGCTGTTTGAATACCATCCTTTAATCTTTTAAACCATCCCATCAATTAAAATTTTGAAACGTAAAAGTAAAGAATACCTATAATTATACCAATTTAAATCATTTTTACACTTGAAAAAAAAAGAAATGAAAAAACTGGCGTTATTAGGATATGGCAGAATGGGACAAATGATTGAGTCTTTATCTGAAAAAGAAGGCCTATCTGTACAGTACATACATAATGGTGAAACAGAGATAAATGAAGAGCTTTTAAAAGCTTGTGATGTTGCTATTGACTTTAGTGTACCTGATGCTGCATTTAATAATATAACTGCCTGTATAAAAAACCAAGTTCCTGTCGTAAGTGGAACCACTGGCTGGTTAGAAAAACTATCTGATGTTTATGCAGCATTAAAAGAAAATCCACATTCTGCATTTATGTATGGAAGTAATTATTCCATAGGTGCGAATATATATTTTCTATTAAATTCTTATTTGGCAAAAATGATGAGTGAACAAGATTATCGGGTAGAGCTTACTGAAATACATCATACGAGCAAACTAGATTCACCAAGTGGTACAGCAATAAGTATTGCTAATGACATTATAAAAAATTCCAATAAAGAAAAGTGGGTGAATGAATCAACAGATGATGCAGACACGATTCCTATTTTTTCGATAAGAGAACCAGAAGTAAGAGGGACCCACATTGTTAAATATCATAATACTATTGATGAGATATGCATAGAACATAAAGCACATTCTAGAGAGGGATTTGCAATCGGTGCATTAAAAGCTGCTAAGTGGTTAATCGGTAAAAAAGGTAATTTTACGGTTCAGGAATATATTAAGCAAGAATTACTAAACTCATAAAATTTTATATTTATCTAAAATATGATTACTCCGAAGTCTATAGAAGAGGTTAAAAATACGATGCGAGTCGAAGAAGTTCTAGGCGAATTTCTTGATTTGCGCCGTGCAGGAGTCAATCTAAAAGGAAGATGTCCTTTTCACGATGAAAAAACGCCATCTTTCGTAGTTTCACCAGCTAAAGGGATTTATAAGTGTTTCGGTTGTGGACAAGCTGGAGATTCTGTGAGGTTTTTGATGGATCATGAAAAACTTAGTTATCCAGAAGCAATAAGATGGCTTGCTGAAAAGTACAGTATAACTCTTGAAGAAACGGAAGTTAGTCAAGAAGTGCGTGAGGAACTTCAGAAAAAAGACAGTCTTTTCATAATCAATGGGTTTGCCCAAAAGTTATTTCATGAACACATGATGGAATCCCAAGAAGGGAGATTAGTAGGATTGTCATATTTTAAGGAAAGAGGATTTATAGAGAAAACAATTAAGCAATGGGGATTGGGATTTGCACCTGAGGATAGACATTTTTTATTCAATGCCTTAAAGGAAAATGCTTACAACCTAGATCTGTCTCATGAATTAGGCCTTCTAAAAAACAATAGAGACTTTTTCCATTCAAGAATCATATTCCCCATAAGGAACCTAAGCGGGAAAATAATAGGAATTGGTGCAAGAACACTTTCTTCCGACAAGAAAATACCTAAGTACATAAATTCGCCTGAAAGCGATATTTACAATAAAAGGAAAACTTTATTTGGCTTATACTTTGCTAAAACGGCCATTCGAAAACAAGAAAACTGTTTTATTGTAGAAGGTTACACTGATGTTATCAGTCTTCATCAAAATGGTGTAGAGAATGTTGTTGCATCTTCAGGTACTTCTTTGACAACGGAACAAATAAAGTTAATCCAAAGGTTTTCAGAAAATGTTACAATGCTTTACGATGGTGATAATGCTGGAATAAAAGCTGCATTGAGGGGACTGGACTTGATTTTGGAGCAAGACATGAATGTCAAACTTCTATTATTACCTGATGGTGAGGATCCTGACTCCTTTATTAAAAAGGTAGGCTCTCAGAAGTTTAAAGAATACGTTGAAGAGAATTCCAAAGATTTCATACTTTTTAAAATAGACCTACTATTAAGTGAAGCTGGAAATGACCCTATAAAAAGATCAAAAGTGATCAAGGATATAGTTTTATCTATTTCCAAAATAACTGATCCTCTCAAAAGGAATGAGTATATAAAACTAGGGTCTAATCTGCTGGATTTAAAAGAATCTATGCTTCAAAAAGAAGCAAATAAATATATTCAAGAAAGGCATAAAAAGGAAGATCAAAAAAGAAAAAGGGAATATTTTCAAAGTGAAGCTACATGGAATGAAACGTCCTCTCCTGAAGCTAAAACGAGTTCAGAACAAGTATATAAAGATTCTCACGATCTTTTCCAAGAAAGAGATATAATAAGAATTCTAGTCACTTTAGGTGATAAATTTGTAGATCCTGAAAACACAGTTAGTGTTGCAGCTTATTTATACAATGAAGTCCATCCAATCATTGAAACCTTTAATGACAAAACGTCTAAAAAAGTCATTGCGGAAATTCCAAAGTTACTAGAGAAACATGAAGCCTTAACGCCTCAAGTGTTTTTATCACATCCTGACAAAGATATCTCGGAACTTGCTATTGACCTGAATTCGGACAAATACACGTATGCTAATTGGAAACAGAGAGGTATTGAGTTACAAACACAAAAGATGCCAGAGGAGAATTTCTTGAAAGATAGTATAAATGCGATTCTCAGATTGAAAAGCAAGAAACTTGTTGCTATTTTAGAAGAAAATAGAATGGCTATTGAAGAACTCTCAAAAACAAATTCTCCTGAATTAATTATAAAGTTAAAGGTATATCAAAAGCTAAAGGAAGATCTTGCTGTAATCAATAAGATTTTAGGATCAGTAATTCTAAAACCTAAATAATCTACAACTCTAGAATTCCTTCAGGAAGATCCATTCTTAATATAGATTGCTCTGGATCCATTTCCAGAACTAAATTTTCGTGGATTGGAATTAATATTTCTTTTGATTGATAATTTATAACACCGTATAAATATCCAGCAATTTCTTTCACTTCGACAATTTCCGCTATGAACTCTTCATTATCATATAGTTTATATCCTACAATAAAGTCTTCATCTTCAGCTGAGCTATCAATGCTATCATCTGTTTTAATATATATTGCCTTATTGTGGATTTTCGAAGCTTGTTCATTACTAAAAACATCATCAAATTGAATCATGTTTTTAGCTTTATTTAGACTAACTACTCGATAAGGAACATGATAATCATCTTCTGCTAACCAAAGAAAGTCAGCACTTAAAATCTCGTCTTTGAATTCTGGAAACGACTTGAATTTAATAAACCCTTCAGTTCCAAAACTCTTTTGAAGGCTACCTATTTTTATGAAATTATTTCCCATGATCAACTAAGAACATTTCCATAGAATATCCTTTTTCCGCTTTCTCTTCCCATGATAAATCATCGCATGCAGGTTCTAAACACTGGGTATCTACTATTAAGTGCCTTCTATATATCAAGCCTATATCTTTTGCATATTTCTCAATAATCATTCTTCTTTCCAACTTATTTTGTGTTTCAGCCGGTGAAAGTGGATCAAAGTTATCAGCATTTTGAATCGTAATAACATCTGAAAAAGTTTCTCCATTTACTTCTTCTTCTTCATTGATAGAAAGCACTTTGTATTCAAAGTCGATGAACAACTCAATAGTTTCTCCTCCTACAACTATTGAGGTAGATTCATTGATAAATGCATTTCCATCCCATTCAGTATCTTCTTGTAATGGAAATACCATTTTTATAAATTGTAAATTTTCTTCAGTGCGAGTCATTAAAGACTCATTAATAGAAGTTGCCCATTGATCAGTAGGAATTCCAGTACTTCCAATGGATTTTTTATATGTTCGTTCTATTCTATAGATTGTGTCATTTGTTTGATCTACAAACTTCTCAACAATTTCTTCTCTTATAAATGAAGAACTAGAGTCTTGTGTTTGCCCTAAATCTCTGTAAACTACACTATCAACTTGGTATTACCAGTAATGTCCTAAATCAACAGGATAATAATCATATCCAAAATCTATATCAAACTCACCAGTTTCCGATGGACAAGCCATAAAGAATGGAATGGTTAGAATAAGAAGAAAGAACTTAAATATATTTTTCATTTATACTATTTATATACTAACATTATACGACAAGAAGCTTGTTAATATTATATAATGTGTTGTTTAGTTCTACAAAGTTTAGATTTTGGTCATAAAACCTGACTTTATTATACCTCCACCAATAACATCATCTCCATTATAAAAGACAGCACTTTGCCCTGGAGCTACTCCTCTAACATTAGCTAAAAACTCTACATCGACAAAATTATTATCTTTTTGATTTAAAACACTTAAAGTTCCTGGATCATTATATCTTACCATCGTTGTAGCCTCAAGATTGGCAGGCAATGTTTCATATTTCATAACATTAACTTGTCCTACACTCATTCCATTACGAATAAGGTCATCTACATCTCCAAGAACTACGGTATTTGAATTGGGTTTTATTTCTGTAACATACATTGGTTTACCGAATGCTTGCCCCAAACCTTTTCTTTGACCTATAGTAAAATAAGGATAACCTCTATGTGACCCTATAATTTTACCTGATATATCAACAAAATCTCCTCCTGCTACACTATCTGCTAATTCAGGTACTCTTCTATCAAGAAATGCCCTATAATCATTATCAGGAACGAAACATATTTCATAGCTCTCCCCTTTTTTAGATAATGCTTCATAACCGAAATCAGCTGCCATTTGTCTCACTTCTGACTTATCATAAGGGCCAAGCGGGAATATAGACCTTTCCATACATTCTTGAGATAGTCCCCATAAAACGTAAGACTGATCTTTAATAGAATCTTTTGATTTCTGAATAAATTTTCTGCCATTGTGATCGGCAATTTTAGCATAATGACCTGTCGCAATAAATTCGCAATCCATCGCATCAGCTCTTTTAAGTAACGCAGACCATTTAATATGTGTATTACAAAGAACACAAGGATTCGGTGTTCTTCCTGCTATATATTCATCAACGAAATTATCAATAACATAATCTCCAAATTCTTCCCTTATGTCAATAATGAAATGGGGAAAGCCCATGTCTACAGAAATTTCTCTAGCATCATTTATTGAATCTAGGCTACAGCATCCAGTTTCCTTTTTGGAACCACCTGACCCAGCATAATCCCAAGTTTTCATTGTAATGCCTATGATTTCATAGCCTTGATCATGTAGCATCATAGCCGTAACGGTACTGTCAATACCTCCACTCATCGCTACTAAAACTCTACCTTTTTTACTCATGGCACAAAGATATTTTTAAGTTGATTAATAATCGCTAATTATCTATTAAAATTTAAGCTTAGCAAAGCACTTAACCGAATTGTCGCATTACGGACGTATATGAAATTTGTCATATGTTTCTTTTTTTTGGGCTTAAAGCCCAAAACTCACAAAACCTTTATTTACAAGAGCTAATAACAATATCGCGCCTTAATATTTACTTAACATATAATCGAAATATTATTACAAATAAAAATACTTTTCAAAATTTTATTGGCTTTTATATAAATTTCATCAAACATTTGTTTGAACGATTCAAATATTTATTTACTTTTGGTCGACCAATTATTGGTTTACCAATTTAAGTGGTAACATTTTAACCTTAAAGGTTAAAACCAATTAACTCTATGCTTGACAACCTAAATAGAATAAAAATACAAAGTCCTGTGGACTTAATTATCTCTCAGATTAAAGAGTTAATAAGTTCTGGTAGCATAAAGGCTGGTGAAAAACTACCTCCTGAAAGAAAGCTTGCTGAACGTCTAGGTGTCAGCAGAACGCATATTCGAGAAGCCATCAACAAGTTACAATTTTACGGAATAGTTACGGTGCAACCACAAAGTGGTACAATTGTAAATGGTCTTGGTATCACAGCTTTACAAGGTTTATTTTCAGAAATATTAAAATTAGATAATCCAGATTTCAAATCTCTTATAGATACTAGAATCCTTCTAGAACAAGAATCTGCACGTTTGGCAGCAATTAATAGAACAAATGAAGATTTACTTGAAATAAAGGAAGCATTTGTTAATCACAAACAAAAATTACTAAATAATCAGAATGCCGTCGAAGAAGATTTAATGTTTCATTTAAAAATAGGAAAAGCAAGTAAAAACACTGTACTTAAATCTTTGATGACCATTATAACTCCTGACATCGTATCTAATTATAATAAGTATAGAGTTTGTGATGATGATAATTTCAACAAAACTATAGAAGAGCATAGAAGAATCATTCAAAAAATTGAAGATAAAGATCCACAAGGTGCAGTTGAAGCCATGAAAGCACATTTAAATGATATAAGGAAAATAAGCCTTCAAAAGAAAAATTAATTTACTAGAATACTATTTAAGAATGTTTAAAAAAATTTATCAAATATGAATCTAAAATTCTACCCACGGCAGCTCAAATCAATTGGGTTGACTTTTATCTTATTCCTAGTAGGGTTAGTGGGCCTACAAGCTCAAACGTATAGCGGAGTAATACAAGACGCAGATGGTGAACCATTAATTGGTGATATTGATATTAATGGTGGTTTAGCCTTTAGTTAATAAATTACAAAACAATAAAATAAGATCATAATGAAAAAGATTGTAACCTTTGGCGAAATAATGCTAAGGCTCAGTCCTCCAGGATTCAAAAGATTCTCTCAAACATATTCTTTTGATGTAGTATATGGAGGAGGTGAAAGTAACGTAGCTGTTTCTCTTGCTAACTACGGGATGAATAGTCAATTTGTATCAAGAATACCAACGAACGATATAGGGCAATGTGCCGTAATGGAATTAAGAAAGAGAGGAGTAGATACAAACAGTATTCTCAGAGAAGGTGAAAGACTGGGTATCTATTTTTTAGAAACCGGTGCAGTAAGTAGAGGTAGTAAAGTAATTTACGATCGAGCACATTCTGCAATGTCAACTATCCAAGCAGGAATGATTGACTGGGAATCTATTCTTAAAGATGCTGATTGGTTCCACTGGACAGGTATTACACCTGCACTTTCGCAAGGAGCTGCAGATGCTTGTCTTGAAGCTATTAAAATGGCTAATAAACTTGGTGTTACTGTTTCTACAGATTTAAACTATAGAAAAAAGCTTTGGAAATATGGAAAACAACCTCATGAGGTTATGCCAGCATTAGTTGAAGGTTGTGATATTATTCTTGGAAATGAAGAGGATGCAGAAAAACATTTTGGGCTACACCCAAAAAATGTAGATGTGACTCACGGAGATTCGATAGACGGAAAAGCTTATCTTTCTGTTTTACAACAGCTTATGGAAATGTTCCCTAGAGCTAAAAAAGTAATTACTACTTTAAGAGGAAGCATTTCCGCTTCTCACAACACATGGACTGGTGTATTATACGATGGCAAAGAATTATTCGAAGCTGAATCATATGATATTACGCATATTGTTGATCGTGTAGGAGGTGGAGATAGTTTTATGGCAGGTTTGATCTATGGTTTAATGACCTATGACAATGACTTGGATGCATTAAATTTTGCAGTTGCGGCTTCATGCTTAAAGCATACAATTAAAGGAGATGCTAATTTAGTAACCGTTGAAGAAGTAGAGAAATTGATGAGTGGAGATAAAAGTGGAAGAGTTTCAAGATAAGAAGTATGGACAGAATTAAAGTAGTTAGTAAAATGCAAGAACAAGGAATGGTTCCATTGTTCTTTCATTCAGACGTAGAAGTGTGTAAAAAAGTAGTAAAAGCGTGCTATGATGGTGGTGCTAGATTATTGGAATTCACTAACCGTGGAGTTTTTGCTCATGAAATTTTTGCTGAATTAAGTAAATATTGCCGTAAAGAATTACCAGGAATGTACCTTGGAATAGGCTCTATAACTGATGCTGCTTCAGCTTCTATTTACATGCTTAATGGTGCGGCTTTTGTAGTTACACCTGCTCTTAGAAAAGATATTGCTATATCTTGTAACAGAAGAAAAATCGCATTCATGCCTGGCTGCGGATCTTTAACAGAAATAGGTGAAGCGGAAGAATTAGGATGCGAAGTCGTAAAGTTATTTCCCGGGAGTACATATGGACCTAATTTTATAAAATCAATAAGAGGCCCTCAACCTTGGACAAAGGTAATGCCAACAGGTGGTGTATCGCCTGAAGAAGACAATTTAAGAGGTTGGTTTTCAGCTGGTGCAATATGTGTAGGAATGGGTTCCAAACTATTATCTAAAGACCTTATTGATAATGAAAATTATTTAGAGATTACCAAAAAGGTAAAAGATACTTTGGCACTAATTCAAACGATCAGATCATAATATTAAAGAGATTGATAATAAATATTGAGTTGAAAATTACATAATCCATGAACCAATTCTCTATAGCATTTCAATCAATTATAAATGGAATAACTGGGATAGGAAAATATAAGCTTTTACGCTATATTTTCCTTTCTGGTTTAATAGCTTTAGCACTCTTAATAGTGCTTGCAATTTTAAGCTGGTTCTTTGGTGGAATTCTAGGAGATACCTTAGTAAATATAATTCCTTGGGTTGGTGATCATGACGGCTCAACAGGAAAATGGCTAGGAAGAGTATTAAGTTTCGCCCTTGGTGTAATTCTGTTTAAATATTTAATACTTATAACAACTGGCCCTTTGATGAGCAAAGTCAGTGAAAAAATAGAAAGTTTCTATGTACCTGATTTACCTCATTTAAATATCAACTTAGTCCAATCCGTTAATAGGGGAATTAAATTCTCTTTACGTAGTTTATTTTTCGAATTACTATTAACAATAATTGTAAGTCTTCTCGGGCTCATTCCTATATTAACCATATTTAGTATTCCCCTACTTTTTATTGTTCAATCCTATTTTGCAGGTGCTGGATTAATGGATCTTACTTTGGAAAGATTTTATAGAATATCAGGAAGTGTAAAGTTTATTCGAAGCCATATAATTCTTTCTATCATATACGGCGCTATTTTCCTTGGCATTTTGTTTATACCGATTTTAGGACTTTTCATATCTCCTGTTTTTGGTACAGCAATATCTAGTTATGGCGTATTAAACGTGCTTAAAACTAAATAAGTATTAGTTAACAGCGAAGCTTAATTTATATAGAGGAAAAAATTCTATCAAGTTCTTTCGTTTCGTTTTCCCAATTCCATTCTAATCGAGCTTTAGTACAATTCTCAACCAGTTTTTCATACACTTCTTTGTCATTCAGCACACTTTCTATCTTTGATCTCAACTCAACTTCTTCAAGTTTACCCAACATCTCTCCCACTCTATAATCATTCATCAATCTTTTATATACTGGAAAATTCATAGTAATAACAGGCACTCCCATCATTGTATAATCGAAAAATTTATTTGCAAGTGAATAGTAGTAGTTTAGGCTTTCGCCCAAAAGTAAATTAAATCCTAGCTTCGCTCTTGAGTTCATATGCCTCAATTCTTTGGGCTTGAGCATTCCATGAAAAAGCACATTTTCCAGTTTCAACTCATGTACTAACTTTTGTAATTCTTGCTCGATTGGCCCTCCTCCAGCGATCTCCAAAACATAATCAGGAAAATATTTCATTACTCCGATTAACTCCTCTAATCCCCTGCCCTCATTCAAAGCACCTTGATAAACGAAAACATTCTCTTTCTTTATAATTGTTTCATTAGTATAAATAGGTGTATTCTTAATCACATGAAAAGGCACATTATGCTTATCATGAAAGATTTTTGCCAATTCTTCATTCACCGTAATATGAGTAATCGCTTTGGGGACACCCATATTCTCTATCCACTGCCATACCTTTTGGACGAAAGTCCGCCTTTGTAACTCAGGCAATTCAGTAAAATACTCATGAGAATCATAAACATACTTCTTTCTTTGAAATACATTTAAACCATATGCCACAAGTAATGTATCCAAATCTACAGCATAGATAATATCAACCTTTCGGAAAAATAGATAGATAAAAAGTCTCAAATTGAATTCGAGATAAAACAGAAATCCTTTGTGAAATAAGGTATTTATTCTCTTTTGTTTATAAGGCATCTCTTCCAGTGGTGGAGGATTTCTTGTACCAGAACCTAAGATCGTGACGTCATACTTTTTCGACAGATGAGATGCAATTTTATGCATTCGTTGATCGAAACTTATATTGTTTGTAATAGTTATGACTAACTTCTTCACAGGTATTGAATTTTTCGATTTTCAATACGAAGCTTTCCTTCATTTTCAAGAATTTTAATCATCGCTAACACTTTCCTTCTTTTATTAAAAGGCCACCAATGCAACAATTCTACAAATGATATAGGTTGTTCGATTTTATTTTTCAAATACTCATTAAACTCCTTTAATTCGCTTGTTGAAAAATTATTCGAATAAGAGCTCAAACAAACATCACAACGTCCGCATTTCTTTGAGTTACGTTCATCAAAATATTTTAATATACTTTGTTCTCTACATTCATCACTCAGAATAAAATCAAATACAGCATTCAAATTATTTTCCCTAAGTTCGTTAAGTAATTTCAATTTTGCATAATCAATTGGTAGAGACTTTGCCTCATACCTTCTTTGTAAAAAAGTGATTTGAGGTGTCGTTTTTCGAGGCTCATATTTACCCAACTCTAATTCATTAATTCTTTCAAGATTCTTTACAACCATCCCATAATTC
>CAZMKA010000111.1:0-12263 GCA_964566605.1 uncultured Saprospiraceae bacterium
GGTTAAGCTAGAAACACGCATATCTCTCCATGCTTCTCCATAATCATGGTTTTTCTTAAGCATTAAGTCACGTACAGTTTCCGCATAAGTATCGTAAGATTCTTTTGCTTTTTCATAGGTCCACTCCGTTTCTTGAAGTGAATCTAGTGGGTTTTCCAGTTGGATAAGAGCCATAACTCCATAGTTCACAATTCCCTGAAACGCATCCTCTATGGGTTCGTCAACCATCGCTTCAGTCTTTTCATCGAGACTTCTTATGCGAGCTGCTTTTATGAAAATTTGATCTGTTAAAGAACTTGGTCTTAAAATTCTCCAACTCGTTCCATAGTCTTTGGTTTTACTCAAAAACATAGATCTACATTTTTCTAATTCAGCATTATATTGTTCCAGAGTAAGACCCACTTGTTTAATTTTTGTGCGAATATAAATATATTAGTCGTATTCATAATGTATCTACATCAACAGTTCAATTTATTTGCAAAGTAAAGCGCATTCTTTTATAATGTTTGTTAATAGCCAGTTA
Source organism: uncultured Saprospiraceae bacterium (assembly GCA_964566605.1). Taxonomy (GTDB): domain Bacteria; phylum Bacteroidota; class Bacteroidia; order Chitinophagales; family Saprospiraceae; genus JAHDFB01. Next base: position 524 of record CAZMKA010000111.1, read on the forward strand.
ATGATAAATTCTTCTTATTCTATCGTATACATTAAGAAATAGAAGCATATCTTCGCACCATATGTCGCTACTAATTTTACTTATTGCAATTAACGTATTACTACTTATAATTTTTAGATTATTTAAAACTTATAATGTTGATACTTTCCAAGCTATCGTATTCAATTACATAACTTGTGTAATCGTGGGTTCTTTTACGCTAGGTAAGTTTCCACTTTCCAAAGAATCTCTTCATGAGCCATGGTTTCCCTACTCTATTGTTCTAGGTGTTTTATTTATATCAGGATTCAACATTCTTGCTAAAACAGTGCAAAGCATAGGTGTGACTCTAGCTAGTGTAGCGCAAAAAATGTCTCTCCTTATTTCAGTAAGTTTCACATTATGGTATTTTTCTGAGAGTATAAATAGCCTGAAAATCATAGGGTTTATAGCTGCTATTTTATCTATAATTATGGTAAATCTTCCTTCTAAAAAGGATGAAAATGCACCGACAAACGTCTCAAATCATTGGTATCTTTTTGTTGCTACATTACTTTTTTCAGGCGTTATAGAGGCTATATTGTTTTACGTTGAAGCGAAGAAATACAGTGACAATGCAGACATTGGATTTGTGGTCTCGCTCTTTGGGATGGCAGCAATTATAGGAGGATTAATAATTCTTGGAGGCTACATTACAGGTAAAATGCGCTTCTCAATCAAAAATGTATTAGCAGGAATTATTTTGGGTATACCCAATTTTTTCACAATATATCTACTACTCGTCTTAATAAGCAAAGGATATGAAGGAAGTCAAATTTTCCCCGTCCTTAATGTGTCAATCATTCTAGGAGCAGCGTTAGTAGGTTTAATAGGGTTCAAAGAGAAATTGAACATTTATCAATGGATTGGCTTTTCACTTGGTCTAGTTTGTATTTTATTAATTCTAAAATCATGAATTCAGACGAGTATAAAATCTTGATAAAAGAAGGGATAGGAGAATATCGAGAAAAGGGAAGTAAATTCCTTGCATTTAGCTATCCTATGAATAGTGTAGAGGACTTAGAAACTTACATAACTCCTTTAAAGAAACAGCATCCGAAATCTCGTCATTTTTGTTACGCGTTTAGGCTTTCGCCCAAAAGTGATCAATACAGAGCTAATGATGATGGAGAACCAAGAGGGACGGCCGGATTACCAATTTATAACCAAATATTGGCTACTGAATGTTATAATGTATTAGTTGTGGTTGTACGATACTTTGGTGGAACAAAACTAGGAGCTTCAGGTCTTACAAAAGCATATAAAACTTCGGCAGAAGAATGTCTTAAAGCTTCTAGCTTTCGCATTACTTATGACACAATGCCATGCGAAATAACTTATGATTTTCGATTAAGCGGACCACTACAAGATCTTCTAAAATCCTTAGATATTAATATTATTAATCACGAATACAGCCTTCCTCCAAAAATGACAGTGGAACTAAGAAAAGCTATTTACACTTTACAAATAAGGAAGATTAAAGCTGGATTACTAAGTCGTCCTCTAGAAGATATAACAGAAGATACTGAAGTACCCGATATTTTATTTGAGATTTAAAAGCATAGTATAAATGAAACATTTTGCAGTTACAGGAAATATAGGCTCTGGTAAATCAACTGTCTGTTCCATATTTGAATTACTTGAAATTCCAGTTTACTATAGCGACTATAGAGCGAAACTGTTAATGAATACTGACAAGGAATTAAAAAAGGAGTTGATGAAACTTCTGGGGAATAAAATATACAGTAAAGATGGGGAACTCGATAAGAAAAAAATGGCTTCAAAAATCTTTACCGATAAGAAACTACTCGAAAAAGTAAATTCTATCGTTCATCCAGCTGTAAGAAAAGATTACATGAAATGGAGAGCTAAACAAAAAGCTCCATATACGCTACAAGAATCGGCATTAACCTTTGAAATCGGTGCAGATAAACATGTTGATGATGTTATTTTAGTTTATGCTCCTGAAAAATTATTGATTGAAAGAACAATGCAACGCAACAACATTTCAAAAACTCAAGTAAAAGATCGCTTATCAAAGCAAATGTCCCAAGACATAAAAAAAGAAAAAGCAAGATATATCATTGATAACAGTTTGGGCGTAAGCCTCATCGAACAAGTCATAAAACTACATAAAAAGTTTTCTAAAAAATAATTCTCGAAGTCTTTAAGCAGCTTAAAAAATCTAAGAATTAAGCTCAGTCTACTGTCCGAGACAAAATATAATTTTCATTAGCCTTTGTGAATTAAAATTGCCATTAATTGTAATATATTTACGATTCAGCAATTTTATAAATTATGGAAAAGATTATGTCATCACAGGAGTTGATGAAGATAGAAGACAAGTATGGAGCACACAATTATCATCCGCTACCTGCTGTATTGTCTAAAGGAGAAGGTGTATACGTGTGGGATGTGGAAGGTAAAAAATACTTTGATTTCCTTTCGGCATACAGTGCCGTAAATCAAGGACATTGTCACCCGAGAATCATTAATGCTTTAAAAGAACAGGCAGAAACATTAACCTTAACTTCAAGAGCATTCTATAATGATAAGCTAGGACCTTATGAAAAATACATGAGTGAATACTTTCAGTATGATAAAGTTTTACCTATTAATTCAGGAGTAGAAGCTGTAGAAACTGCTTTAAAATTATGCAGAAAGTGGGCTTATGAAAAGAAAGGAATACCTACCAATAAAGCGAAAATATTATTTGCATCAGGTAATTTTCACGGCAGAACTTTAGCTGTAATATCGGCTTCAACTGATCCATCAAGCACTACTGGATTCGGACCATATATGCCAGGTTATGAAGTATTGCCATACAATGATTTAGAAGCATTGGAAATGTCGTTATCCCAAGATAATGTAGCTGGATTTATTGTTGAACCTATTCAAGGAGAAGCTGGTGTTTTTGTCCCTGACGAAGGATACTTGAAAAAAGCAGCAGATCTTTGTAAAAAACATAACGTACTTTTTATTGCCGATGAAGTACAAACAGGAATTGCAAGAACAGGTAGGTTATTAGCTACTTGTGGTAACTGCTCGTGTGAAAAATCATGTGGTCATGAACCTGAAGTGAAGCCAGACATATTGATTTTAGGTAAAGCGCTTTCAGGCGGTGTTTTCCCTGTATCAGCGGTTTTAGCTAATGATGATATTATGCTTTGTATAAAGCCAGGAGAACACGGTTCAACTTTTGGGGGTAACCCACTAGCATGTGCTGTTGCCATTGCTGCACTAGAAGTTATCAAAGACGAAAACTTAGCTGAAAATGCAATGGAACTCGGTAAAGTTTTCAGATCAAGAATGCAAGACTTATGCGACAAAAGTGATCTAGTAAACCTCGTTCGTGGAAAAGGGTTATTGAATGCAATAGTAATCAATGACACTGAAGACAGTTCAACTGCATGGGACATATGTGTTGCGCTTAAAGAAAATGGATTGCTTGCAAAACCAACACATGGTAACATCATTCGTTTTGCTCCACCTCTAGTAATTACTGAAGAGGAGATTCACACTTGTTGTGACATTATCGAGAAAACAGTAATGGATTTTAAAAAGTAAATCTATAGATAAAATAATACGAAGGCTATCTAGAAATAGGTAGCCTTTTTTATTGTTATTTAGCAATTATATATCTGCAACAACCATTTGATAAGTAATACCATGCTTTTCTTCAAATAAGACTTCCTTCGATTGCTTTAAAAACTCTATAGTCGATTGATTGAAATGTCTAATCGTAACCAACTGAAGCTCTCCCCTTTCCTTTATGTGAAAATCGAATGCCATTTCTTCTTTCAAGAAATCAAGCCTTTCACGCTCAGCATTAACACAAACAATAAAACTAATTGCAGTATTTCTCATTATGTTCACACGTATTCTGTAATGGTTGAATTTCCTGAATAACATGGATAAGTGCCTTTCAGCAATGAAAGAAAAATCTTTTGAACTGAATTCCAGCAAGTATTGATTCTCCGCAACAACAATCATGGGAGGATATAAATCACCACCTTTATTATCAATCGTAGTTCCAGGAAGTTCTTTATGAATAAATGATCTTACGTGCAATGGAATTTCTTTTCGTTGAATCGGTTGAATGGTTTTAGGATGTATAACTTGTGCACCATAATATGTCATTTCTATTGCCTCTTTATAAGAAAGTTGAGGCACTAAACTCGCATTGGGAAATCTACGTGGATCACCTGTCAATACACCTTGTACATCCTTCCACACTGACATGCTTTCCGCTTCAATACAATAACTAATTATCGCTGCTGAATAATCCGACCCTTCCCTACCCAAAGTTGTTGTTCTTCCATCTCTTGTACTCGCTATAAAACCTTGAGTCACTAGGACATCATAAGATTCAATATGTTTGTTTATTGTTTCTTGAATAGACAACTCTGTTTCACGCCATTGGATATTAGCAGAGCGAAAACGTTCATCGGAGCGAAACATTTTCCTGGCATCCATCCATTTGGACGAAAGTCCACTTTTCAAAAGACGAGCGACTAAAAGTGTTGTCGACATTAATTCACCTTTGGAAATTAATTGATCATAAAATTCATCACTATTGCTACGAGGATAATTATAAATCAACTCACGACCTTCACTTTGATACTCATTAAGAAACTGCAAAGAATGCTCTTCACATTCTAGCTCGGTTGCCATTTTTCTATGCTTATCACATAATTCATCCCACAGAACAATTGCTTGCTCTTTATCCTTAGAATAAATGATTTTCTCGATAGCATTCGTTGTTTTACCAAGTGCTGAAACGACCACTACAAGCTTATCATTTTCAGCTCGAATGATGTTACATACATTTATAATATTCTCAACTGAAGCGACTGAAGCACCACCAAATTTATAGACTTTCATCTCTTAAAATTTCTGTATTTCTTTATAAACAAGTTCCATCGGCAAACCCATAATGTTTGTGTATGAACCTTCTATTTTTTCAATTTTCACATAACCTATCCATTCTTGAACTCCGTATGAGCCTGCTTTATCGAACGGTTGACATTTATCGATGTAATAATTCTTTTCCTCTTCAGTTAATGAAAGAAAATACACTTTTGAATGACCAGTAAATGAATGTGTTTGATTTGCATCAAAAATAGTTACGCCTGTATAAACATCATGCTGCTTCCCACTCATTTCGCCAAGCATAAATAATGCTTCCTTTTTATTTTTGGGTTTACCCAAAATATTTCCATCAAGATGAACAATTGTATCCGCTACAATTCCTATTTCATTCGTTTCCAACAAAGGGGCGTAGGCTAATGATTTTTGAACCGAAATAAATTCTGCTACTTTATCTGCTTCCATTGTCTCAGGAAATGATTCATCGACATCTATTGTTTCAACACGAAATTCAAAACCAGACTCTTTCATCAAAAACGATCTTCGCGGTGACTGAGAGCCAAGTAATATAGGTCTAGAATGCATTGTTTATTTTTTTGCAAATTAACAAAGGAATGCTTTGAAAGCGTAATATTATTGATTAATAATTTCATATCTTTCAGATTCCAATTGTTCAAACATAAATATTAATGAAAAAGATTTTTTTATTCATAGGTCTTATATGCTTTCTAAGTATTAGCGTTGACGCACAAAACGAAAGAATTGTTAATTACGAAGTGGATATTGTAGTTAACAAAGACAGAAGTCTCGACATTACCGAATATATAAAAATATATGCTGCTGGTTATCAATTCAAAAGAGGGATAACTAGAGATTTACCAACTAGTAGAACCCTGGGAGAACATGGAAGACAGACTGTTTTTTATGATATAAAAAGTATAGAAAAAGATGGAGAACCGGTTAATTATTTCGAAGAAAAAGGTGGTGAAGAAATTCTAGTTTATGTTGGAAGTCGAGATGTCTTTCTTGATAAAGGACTTCATGAATACAAAATAGAATATAGTGTAAAAAACCAAATAGCTTTTTTTGACGATTATGAAGAATTATACTGGAATGCAATAGGAACAAATGTCCGATTTCCTATAGATAACGCGAACATTCGTATTGCCTTACCCGAGGGAAGTGAGATAGAAGAGACACACATTTACACTGGTGGATATGGTCAACAGAAAGAACAAGTGGGTCTTGAAACGGAAGGCACTACAGTTAGTTTGCAGTCTATAGAAGGTTTACGACCATTCGAAGGTGTTACTGCTAGTATTATTGTCCCAAAAGGAACATTCAAAGCGCCAAGTATCTTTCAAAGATGGCTGACAATAGGTTTGCTAATCATGTCCGTTATCGCATTGATAGCATATTTTATAATTAGTTGGTTGTTCCACGGTCGAGATCCTAAAAGCCCTCCTGTAGAACCTATATATGAAGCTCCAGACGGACTTTCTCCTGCCGCTTGTGCATACATCCTAAAAGGTTACATGACGAATACCGCATCAGTTAGTAGCCTTATTGATATGATTCACAAAGGAGCTATTGACATAAGACGATCTGAAGTAGGAGGTCTCTTTGCCCTAGGTGAAAAATATACTTTAACAAAAAACTCTAAGCGCAATGTAAACTATGAAGAACAGGAGGTAATGTTCCATAAACTTTTCAAAAGAAAGAATAAACAATCCATTAATGGTTCGTATAATTCCGACATTAAAGAAGCAATAAGAGATCATAATTTAGTACTAGCTGATCAATATAAAACCTTCATTAATGAGGGAAATAATACTCGCTTTAATATCATTCCTTTTTTATGGATTGTTTTTAGTACAGCAATTATAGCAATAACTTATTATTATGAGCCTTATACAGAATTTGCTAAAATACCTATTCTAATTCTATATCCTATTTTATCAATAGTGATGCTTGGATTTTATGCTTACTTAATAAGGAAACCAACGGAAGAAAAACTTGAACTAAGGGCTAAAATAAAAGGTCTTAGAGAATATCTTTCATGGACAGAGCAAGATTTCAAAGATGGATATGATATTGATATGAGAGATCTTGAACACTTCGAATCTTTACTGCCGTATGCATATGCTTTAGGTGTAACTGATAAATGGCAAAGCTCCTTTGAAGCATTAATAGAAGATTCAACAGAATTTAAAAATAATTTATGGTTGTATAATTCACCACATTTTTACACTAACTTTGGTCGAACAATCAACACGAGTTCCGTTCCCCCTTCTTCAAGTGGAAGTAGTGGAGGTGGATTTTCCGGCGGTGGTGGCGGTGGATTTTCTGGCGGCGGCGGTGGCGGTGGTGGCGTTGGTGGATGGTAAAAAAAGATTTATGAAGATTAGAATACTATTTATATTAACTATTGCTTTTTCTATGCAATCATGTTTTAATTACGTCAATTTACTTGAAGCTGAATCTTTAGGAAATGGCAATAATATGCTTCAACTTGAGGGTGAATTTGATTATATACCCTCTTCAACAGATAACGATGGATATTGGGGATCAATAGAATTTCTGTATGCTCGAGGAATAACAGATAAATATGACCTTGGGCTTTATGTGAATACGAATGCTTCTATAGGATTACATAACAAATACAATGTTTTAGATACTGATTTAAATGATTTAGCCATAGGATTAGATGCTAAATTTATTGTTTTATCGCCATTGAATACATGGGAGTTATTCCCTACGCTTTATTATTCAAGAAATCTTGGTAAAATGAAGCTTATTGTCAATCCTACTGTTAAAATAGGGAATGACTTTTCAACTGAAGGAAATGTTTATGCCGCACCAAGTATGACTATTGGCCTAAAATCAAATGCAATTCCTTTAAGTATAGGTTATACAGCAACTTATATTCCTTTGGAATTTCAATCTCTTTTTCATGGCTTAGGATTGAGTTACACATTGGAATTTTAAAATCGTTGTTCCGATTCTCTTCTAGTTCCTTGATAATGGATTCATTGTGCAAGCGAATGAAAATAACCATTAGGCTTCAAGTAAAAGTATAGATAATTGCTAGTGATGTTAATTTACAATTTGTTAGCAATTGTAGAATAAATATATTTAATGATTAAAACAATACAATTTGATTGAAATACTTTAAAAGTAACTTTCCCACAATCATAGATTGTCCATAAGGACAACAAATAATGCGTACTTTTCTAAAAACCTAATAAAACACTTTCATAGATTTCAGTATTAATGTAATTTGCGAGCAATATGTGTTGACACATTACTTTACTTACCTAATCATTAATCGAAATTACTTTATGTCTTATTCTAAGCAAATCAACTTTTCCCTGCTTTTGGGATGTTTTATTTTTATTTTTGGCTGTACGCCAAAAAACAATCCTGTCTCACAGAAAACTTCAAGTATAGAAGTAAATCCTGAAAAATGGCCTAAATTGAAAGCACAAGCTCTTGATCCCAAAATCGAAGCTCAAATTGACGACATTTTACCTAAGTTAACACTAGAACAAAAAGTAGGACAAGTTATACAAGCTGATAATGGTTCTATTACGCCTGAAGAAGTAAAGAAATATAGATTAGGCTCTGTACTTAGTGGAGGAAATTCAGCTCCTGGGCCTCTACCTTATGCCGATACTAAAACATGGCTAGAAATGGCTGACAAGTATTATAATGCTTCAATTGATCCTGAAGGAGTAGAAATTGCGATTCCTTGTATATGGGGAATAGATGCAGTACATGGTCACACCAACTTGAAAGGTGCAATTGTTTTCCCACATAATATCGGTTTAGGTGCTATGAAAAACCCTGAATTGATAGAAGAAATTGTAAAAGTTACTGCACATGAATTAACTGTTTCTGGACACGATTGGACTTTTGCTCCTACACTTGCCGTTCCACAAGATTTACGTTGGGGAAGAAGTTATGAGGGATTCTCTGAAGATCCTCAAATTGTAAATTCATACGGAGACAGAATCGTTTATGGCTTACAAGGAAGAAAAAGTGAAAAAGACTTTATGGGTGATGGTAGAGTCATCTCATGTGCTAAGCATTTCCTTGCTGATGGAGCTACAGAAAACGGCGTTGATCAAGGAGATGCAAAAATTAGTGAAAAGGAATTATATGACGTGCATGCAGCTGGATATTACAGTGCTATTGATGCAGGTGTTCAAACAGTAATGGCTTCATTTTCGAGCTGGCAAGGCAGAAAATTACATGGAGATAAAGAACTTCTTACGGATGTTTTGAAAGGACAATTGGGTTTTAATGGCTTCGTTGTTGGTGACTGGAATGGTCATGGTCAGGTTCCAGGTTGTACAAATACAGATTGTCCACAATCTTTAAATGCAGGACTTGATATGTATATGGCTCCTGATAGTTGGAAAGGTTTATACGAGAGTACATTAAAGCATGTTAAAAGCGGAACTATACCTATGTCTCGTCTTGATGATGCTGTTCGAAGAATACTACGTGTAAAAATTGCATCAGGTATATTTACAAAGGGAGCTCCAAGCACACGAACTAATGCTGGAAATGAAAAACTTTTGGGGACACCCCAAAACAGAGAAATCGCTAGACAAGCAGTTAGAGAATCTATGGTATTGCTTAAAAATAATAACGCAACATTACCTATTGACCCTTCGAAGAATATCTTGATTATAGGTGATGGTGCTAAGAGCATATCAAAAGCTAGTGGTGGATGGACTTTATCTTGGCAAGGAAAAGGACATAGCAATGACGAGTTTCCTAATGCGCAATCAATTTTCGACGGATTTAAAGAAGCAATTGAAGATGCCGGTGGAAATATTATGTTTTCAGAAAATGGAATTTCAAAAGTTAAACCAGATGTTGTAATTGCTGTTTATGGAGAAGATCCATATGCTGAATTCCAAGGAGATAAAGCGGATTTAGATTTTATTCCGAATGGATTCGATACCGAACAGTTAGAATCTTTTAAAAATCAGAATATCCCTGTAGTTTCCGTTTTCTTGTCGGGAAGACCTATGTGGACTAATCCTGAAATTAATGACTCTGATGCGTTCATTGCCGCTTGGTTACCAGGTAGTGAAGGTGGAGGAATTTCTGATTTGATTTTCCAAAGAGATCCTTCTTTTGATTTCACAGGTAAGCTGCCATTTGCTTGGCCTTCAAGTGCAAAAGTAGATGGTAAAAGTGATCCAGTATTTCCTTTAGGATTCGGATTAACATATAATAACAAAAAACTTACACAAAAACTATCAGAAGATTCTGGATTAGGAAAAGTTGAGGTTGCATCCAATGGGCAATTCTACGAGAAAGGAATAGCTGTAGAACCTTGGGGGTTATGGGGATATTCTGATGATTTAAACAAACAAATTGCAAGCTACCCTACCTCTTTTGGAGCGCTAATAGTAAGTAAAACAGACCACCTTGCTCAAGAGGATGCATTGCGTTTGAAATGGATTAATACAGCAAACGATCAATTCCGTATAAGCACAGCAAGCACTGATGATATGTCTAGACAGTCGAATGGTGCAATGGAATTAGCTTTCTCAGCTAAGTCATTCAATAAAACAGCTGCAATGGTGAAATTAGCAATATGCGACGAAGCAAGTAATTGTGATAAAGCTCTGGATATTAAGATTGAAGGAGATTGGTCTGAATATCGAATTAGTTTGAGTTGTTTTGCTGACATGGGTGTGGACATGACTAAGATAAAAACTGCATTGATGTTAAAGGGAGCTAACAATACAGACATTGGAATAGGAAACATTAGGTTGGCTTCAGATGACGATGCAAAGCCTGGATGTGACGGGAAGTAATAGATATATTTATAGTTAATAGCCGATTTTGTTTTGGGGTTAACCCCAAAATTTAAAACACTAGAAATGATATAATAGATTTAGTTGATGTCTTATACTAATAATAAGATAATACGTAGTTTTAAATTAGCTATTTATAATTAAATGATGGTAAAATATGTTTGATTAAAAAGCAATTGTCAAAACGAATCAACTCGCTCAAATATCTACCATTTAAATAAATTTAATCTGAATTTGAGTTATACTACTTTATATTGATTTTCAATTGATGATAAAAAATATAATCTAGTTGAACTCAAATTCAGGTTAATATTATTTCTACATCTGAATAAGAAGTTTCTTTGTCAATATTCCTTTAGGATTAGAAATCTTCAATATATAAACTCCTGTTGTGAATTCAGTCAAATCAATTAATAATGTTGATTCTCCAGAAGAAAGACTGTAATTCTTCATCATTTTACCATCGATAGAAAATACTTCTATATTCTCATCATAGGAAATAGCTTCATTATGTTTGATAGTAAATAATCCCGATGATGGATTTGGTGTAACTGAAATAGTACTTGCATCCAAGATTGTGATTGCATCTACCATTTCTGTTTGAAAGCTAAAAGTGTTAGAGCTTGATTCTCCACAATCATTAATTGAATTTACTTTCCAGTAATAAACTGTTTCCCCTACAAGGCTTTCAGTAACAGTATACGTGTTAATACTCGTATTCTGAGAAATTATAGGGTTCATGAAGTTATCATCTAATGAAAGAATAAAGTCGTAAGCATTAGCCGCCATATTTTCAGACCAAGTGAATGAAGGTGTAACACTTACATTAACAGCTACATCCAAAGGTTCAGTTAAAACAGTCTCTTCAGGTATATCTACAACTGTAATTGTTATAGTAGACTGATTAGTGTTCATGCCGTCTTCTCCTACCAAAGTAATATCATATGTTCCAGCGGTATTAATATTTGTAATGTTCACATTCACAGTCTCACCTGGAGTTGCAGGATTATTCC
>CAZMKA010000112.1:0-4334 GCA_964566605.1 uncultured Saprospiraceae bacterium
TTGTAAAGGCTAACTTTATAATAGATTTTCCTTTTTTGGCTTACGCCAAAAATTCAAAAAACATCATAAATGTGGACAAAATAACATTCAATACATTGGAGCATACTGATTTTAAAGCAATAGCTGATTGCTTTAATGAAGCATTCTCAGATTATTCTATACCGTTCCAACTGAGTGTAGAGCAACTGAAGTCCAAAATGTACAAAGAAGGTATGAATCGTTCTATATGTGCTGGAGCATTTAAAGGAGATAAGTTGGTTGGATTAATTCTTCATGGAATGAAATCCGTTGATGGTGAAAAATTAGGCTACAATGGAGGAACGGGAGTTATTCCAAATGAACGAGGTCAGGGTTTAACCCAAAGAATGTATGCATATATCATTCCTATTCTAAGAAAGCAGAACTTCAATAAAATCATACTTGAAGTTCTATCGAGTAATGTGCCTGCTATTAAATCATACGAAAATACTGGATTTAAATTGAAAAGGAAGCTGTATAGTTATGAAGGAGAGATTAATGTTAGTGAGTTTAATCAAGAAATAAATATTAAAATAAGCAACAACTTCGATTTCGAAGAAGCAAGCTTATATTCAGAAACGAGACCTTCTTGGCAACATGCTAATGAAGCCTTACTAAAAACTGAAAATCTTAACTATGTATTAGCTTATGATGACAATGAATTATGCGGCTATTGCACCTTCAATCCTTCAAATCATAGAATCCAACAAATCGCAGTTGCAAAAAATAAAAGAAGAAATAAGATTGCTCATACATTAGTGAAATATGTAAGTAAAAATTACAGCTCTTTTATAACTGTAATTAATATCGATGAATCATGTAAAACACTGCATCCATTCATGAAAAAAATTGGTCTAAAGTATTTTTTGGAACAAGATGAAATGGAGCTGTTATTCTAAAATTACTGAATTTTAACTGCATTAATAAAATACAATCTGTATAAGACTGAACTAGTAAAACCTAGTCATCTCCAATAGTTAAAACGAATTTAAACTAAAAAAAGGTTTACTGAGCAATGCCCAATAAACCTTTTCTTTTTTATGATTCGGATTAAATTAATATTCCCATAAATCATGCTCGAAGTTAAATAACTCTTGCTTGATTCTATCTGATTCCAGTAACATATCGATTCCTGGATTCGCAGAAGTTTCAAAATAATCTTTCACTCTCATATCGTTTACATTACTAATCTTAGAAATGTAACTTGCGAATTTTCTCTGTTCGAATAAATCATACCAAGTTGTAGGACCAGCATCGTTAAAGTCATTAAATACTTTATGCTTACTAAATGCTTCTCTTACCGCTGGGTAATAGATCCAGAAAATAGGTTGTTCGTACTTAAATAATCCAGTATCTTCATCATAAGTCTCTTTTACAGGAGCTATTCCTAAGATACGGTTTCTCAATCTAGAAGTTTCTTCATCGAAGAACCATACTTCTTTTACTCTGAAACGATTTATATCCTCTGGATTGATATCAACAGTTACAATCTCGATTGTTTGCTCATATGTTTCATAATCCAATTTAGTAATCGTATCAGGTCTAGAGAATATATTTTGTAATTCTTCAGGAGATAATTTCTCTTTGAATTTTTCATCACGAAATACAACAAGTTCTCCTTGTTCAGCTAGTTCCTTAAGTAGAAGTACGAAAGGTTTTTCTGGATAACGGAAAGGAAGATTCATCTTCTCTCTCGTATCAATAACTCTCCATATTCTCTTTTCCCAAGCTATATCTGCTTCACGAATAGGCTCCCAAGGCAACACTCTATTCTCTTGAATAAGCGTTCTAGTAACTACACCATCAATGAATATATCTTCATCCACTTCCGTTGACTCTGTTACTGTTTCTGCTTCTTGTGCAAATGCCATAAAAGCAAATCCACATAATAAGTAAGCAAATAAAAATCTCAAATTGTATTTCATCTTAAAAAAATTTAAGTGTAATTTATTTTATCAAGAAAGACATTGAACCAAGATCTCTCGGTCCTAAATCTCCAGGACATTTACATTTTATATTCTCAAAGTAATATCTATCTCCAGGAGTAGCTTGAGTGATAACTCTTTTAGCTTCACCTCCATATCTACCACCAGCATTAACTGCTACGACAGGATCTTTCCTTTTCGCTACTCTTACGATTCTATATCCTGACACATTACATTTAGCATCAAAATCAAAATTTTCAAGAATCGCAAATACTCCATCTTGTGCTTTAAACTCACCAGAATTCATACTTCCTCCTCTTTTACCTGAAAGCTTAGCTACAGGATCAGGAATTCTTTTAATTCTAAATTCTCTCTTTTCTGTAAGACCAGGTGCTGTAACATTTACAAATGCTGGACTACCTTTTTTAGTTGGCTTTGTAGCTTTAACTATCCAAGTTCCACCAGGACCTTTATTGATAGAAGCTTGACCTCCACCAGAAATTGAAACTTTTACATCTCTAGATGCAACACCTGCAGCAGATACTTCAACTGGGTTATCAACTCCTAAGTAGAATACATTCATCTTCGTTGCTGAAACAGCTACTGAACGCTCTCCTACTTCGTAAGAGAAATCATTCGAGTAAGTTTTAACTTCTCCAGTTACTGGATTCGTTACAGAAATCTTAGCAGTATACTTCTTTTCACCTATTGAGTTAGGAGTTGTTTTGTATAAAGCTTTTCCTTCATTATTCACAGATAAACTTTTTCCACCAACATTAACTGAAATACCGGCTTTTGAAGTCTCTCCAGCAAAAGCAGTCAAGAATATCTCAGCTTCATATGGATCACCTTTAATTATGTAAGATTTCTTAGGAGAAGAAGTCACGTTGAACTTATCTAACTTAACCTCTTTATTATCTAATCCAACTTTATTTCCTAGATAATTAATTACACTAGCTTCAGCTGATTTAATATCATTTTGAAACTTCGTGAAAATTGGAATTAGAGCTTGAGTTGGCATTTGCTTAAACATTAATTCACTCCAATTCTTCTTCTTTTTTGTAACCCATGTTTCGTCATCAACTCCTAGTGGTAAAGACTCCAAAAGTTCTCCTCTATCTTCTTCGTCAGCAAAAGCAGCAAATTGTTCTTTTAACCCCAATATCATTGCTTTCATCTCTTCTCCTTTCCCATTTTCATAAAGATTTCTAGTTGCATAATCTTTATTCTTCTTTCCTTTCAAATCTTTTCTTACACCATTCTTAATTACATAATCACCATCATCATGTTCACCATTCTTATCTCCAGTTTGATCAATCATTTCATTGATTAAATCATCAAAGAATTTTGTAGCTGTTTTCGATAATTCTGCAACACTGTCAGTTCTATCTGCATATACTTGAAATTTAGAATCTTTCTTTGCACTTTCTTTTATTACAGGTATCAACTGGGCATTCTTCAAGTCTAGTGCATCATTTGATTTCTCAAGTGATGTATTCACTATTTTAAATGCGTTAAATATTTCCGCGGATACATTCAGAGCTAGTAGCGCTGTTAATACCAAATACATGATATTAATCATTAACTGCCGCGGTTCCTTAGGTATAGACATTTATTATTTTTTTAAATTTTATAAATCCAATATAAAAAACCCTAAGGTCAATTATTGCTTAACTGAAAATGCGTTAATAACATTACCATATACAGAATTCAATGAATTCAAGTTACGATTTAATGCAGACATGTTTTCTTTGTACATCTGAGCGTCTTCTACAGTCTCATTTAATGAAGCCATAGCATCGTTCATTCTTGTGTAGAAAGAATTCATAGTCTTTAACTGTTCTCCAGTTTCAGAAAAATCAACTTCTTGAAGTGCTTTTAATGAACCTAAGCTTTTAGACATTGATTGAAGTTCATCAAGCATTCCGCCTAATTTACCTTCAACAACTCCTGCATCCAATGCTCTAGAATCAGCAGATCCACCTCCTGCAATTGCTGGAGTTAGGTTAGAACTATATTGATCTAAACCAGGATATAATTTTTCCCAGTAGTAATCTTTTTCTGGAGGTAATATTCCTAATAATAAGAATAAGAATGCTTCAGTACAAAGACCTACAATAAGAAGGATATCAGCATATTCCCAAGAATTGATTTTGAAAAGTGCACCAATCATCACGACTGCGGCACCAACACCAATAATGAAATTCTTAAGATACTTGAACCCTTTGGATTTTATAAAACTCATCTTTTATAATTTTTTTGTTTAGAGAATCTGCTAAATTGAGCTAGCAGTATGTTTAATTTATTACACGTTTCTTTTTTGTAGTAGCAATAGGAATCCTATACCTCTTTAATGAAGTTCGAGAAACACAGCTACTAATATATTCTAGT
>CAZMKA010000112.1:4344-11948 GCA_964566605.1 uncultured Saprospiraceae bacterium
AACATACCTCACCTATTGATCTATTTCTAGAATCTATTGTGATGCTCATATATTGTTGTTAGTTGAAATCGTTAATTGATCTTCCTAAGAATGTCAATGCACATCTGAATCCTATATAAGATTTCGTTGTATCTTGATATTCCCAGTGACGAGTACCAGTCTGTAAATAATATGAAATATCTTTCCAAGACCCACCTCTAATCACTTTTCTCTTAAGTGCTTTAGGATCGTCATCTTTTGCATCATACTTTAAATCAGGATTTAAATCATGAACGAAAGCATATGCATTCGGTTCGTATGCAGACTCTGTCCATTCTGCAACATTTCCAGACATATTATAAAGACCGTAATCATTCGGGAAGTATTGATCGCTTCTTACTGTAATAAGACCGCCATCTTCAGGATAATTACCTCTTCCAGGCTTAAAGTTTGCTAATAAACAACCTTTCAAGTTTCTCACATAATATCCACCCCATCCATAAGGTGCAGCATCTCTACCACCTCTTGCAGCATATTCCCACTCAGTTTCAGTTGGTAAACGGAACTCTTCTGTATTTACTGAAGCATCTTTGTATTTGTTCCAAAGCGCTGTTCTCCAGTAAGCGAAAGCTTTTGCCATTTTCCAATTCACACCAACAACTGGATAGTCATCGTATGCTGGGTGCCAAAAATAATTTCTTGTGAAAGGCTCATTGTATGAGTATGAAAAGTCTCTTATCCAAACAAGAGTATCTGGATAGATATTAATTTCTTCTTTTTCTATAAGAGATGTTCTACTAACTTCTCCCATTCTTGAACTAGCAGCTTTTTTCCAATCTAACCAATCGTATTCGTAGTTAAGTTGAGTAACATCTAGTTCTCTCTTACCATTTAATACTTGGTCACCTTGATAGTACATATCTTCCAATGTCTCATCAGTCCAGTCTACATCAACATCCCAGTCAATATATTCATTACCGTAATCATCTTCTAGATAATCTCCTATAATAGAGTGAGCTATTGAATCTCTTACCCAATAAACAAACTCTCTATATTCATTGTTAGTAATTTCAGTATCATCCATGAAAAAACCAGAAATAGAAATTGCTTTATTTCTTTGTGTATTTGTAGAGAATACATCTTGATCAGACGCTCCTATGTGAAGTGTACCTGAAGGAACATAAACCATTCCATAAGGATTTATTCCAGACCATGATGGTCTATTTTGCACTCCTCGTAACTCACCGTAACCGCCGCCGCCACAAGAACTTAGCACAATAGCAGCGAATGCTAGAAATGCTAAATAATTAGTAATACTTTTCATTTAGATATCTTATTTACCTCGTTAAATTTCATTTATTCCAACCCGAAATTAAAGTTCGTATTGAAAAAGTCAAGATTTAAATGTCGTTTGTTTGTACGTTTAGATACCATAAAAAACGGCACATTCTCAATCTTATTGTCATTTCAATAAAAAAACTTTAAATAATCTAGGTTTTTCTATAAAAACCCTCCTATCAAGGGTATTTTTTATTTTTATCAAAGTTGTTCTAGGCGTAAAAGGTCACAAATATGTGAAACTATATTTCTTTTTAGAATTTTTTCACTACAAATATTTAATATACCTATAAAATAATTTATAAACTGTTGTTTTCACGCTATAAAATACTTTACATATATCTAGGATTGTAAATTATTTTTGGTGGTAACCCAGCTCCTATTTTTTTATTCAAATTATACACCAACTGAATCTCATGAGATCCTTCGTGTACCGTCCGCAGTCCTGAAACACCTATATCAAAGGCATATGCTAAACTGTAATTTTCATTAAAACGCCATCCCACAACAGGAATAACGGAATCAATGCTTGTCGAAGAGTATCCTCGCATCCCTATACCTCCAAAAATGTTGCCAGAATACTCAACTATTATGTTAAAGTCTGACTGCGTATTTACTAAATCACTCTGAATCAATATACTAGGCTTGATTTTATATTCATTTAAAATCTCAACATTCCCTTCAGCATAGAAATTAATCAAACTGGAGTAATTAAATTGGCCTTCATTCAGAGAAATCCCATATGATGGTAACTGCCTTACTTCTAAACCAGTTTCAAAATATCGTGTAATTAAATAGACACTTAAACCATATGAAGCCCCTACATTCGAATTCAACAACTCACTAAGTTGACTGTCATTATGATTTGTGATAAAGTCAGTGTAAATTCCATCAGGTGTTCGCAATTGCTCACCATTAAGCCTATATTGAAAGGCACCCAAAGATAAACCACCTGATATAATTCCCCAAGAAAAAGGCTGAACATAATTATAAGAAACTTGCATATTCAACAAAGATTGGGGTCCTTGCGTATGACTTTCAATCTTTGCTCCCATTGCTCCTCTTAAAAAATACAAGGGAACATGAGCATTAATTCTTTGGCTTGTAGGTGATGATTCAAGTCCAGTCCACTGAGATCTGTAATTTCCTGTTACATGCAATGAACCTTCCAATCCAGCATAAGCTGAAATTCTATCGTACTTATTATACATATAGAGGCTGGATAAGCTATGATGCTGTGCGCATATACCAAATCCAATTAACATAAATAATAACGTTACATTCAATCTCTCTACCAACATAAACTTAAGTTCAAACACTCATTTTAAATTGTTGACTTGCAAAATATAAATAAATTGAGAGTAATCAATATCTGAACGATAATAAATTCCACTTTAGTTGTGCACGACAATTAATTATATTTTATAAAACACTTTTTACAGTAACTCAAATTCCAGCTCTTTAAATAATCCGATATTTTATGCTGTTTATTGATTCAATTTTGGAATTATCAATTAAATTTCAATTTCAAGCCATCAAAGGCAAAAAATTGATTTCCTCCTAGCTTATTTTGGATTTTTTCATATTCACCTAGTAAATGAGAAATGTGGGTAAAGTATGCTTTTTTGGGCTTAAGCCCAAAAACCAAATCACGCGCCTCACTCATTGTTAAGTGAGACCAATGCTCCTGTTCTCGTAATGCATTAATAACAAGACATTCAATATTTTCTAAATACTTCATTGATTTTTCAGGTATAAATTTAGCATCAGTGATGTAAACAAAATCGTCGAATCGAAAACCTAAAATAGGCAAGTTGCCATGCATTATTTCAAAGGCAGAAATATGTATACCTTCCCATTCCCATTCGTCTCCATGCTTAATATATCGCATGTCGTAACCCGGTGATCCTGGATATTTTTTTTCCTCAAAAGCATAATAATATTTCTTCTTCAACTCCTCTCCCACTCGCTCAAGAGTAAAAACAGGAATGTCACCTTTCTTTATAAAATTATAGGGACGTAAATCATCCAATCCAGCAACGTGATCATTGTGCTCATGTGTTATTAAAACAGAATCAACCGTAGAATAATTGGTTCGCAACATTTGTTGACGAAAATCAGGTCCTACGTCAACAATCAATGTTTTATCTCCTTTCGAAATAGCAATGGAGCATCTTAGTCTATTATCTTTGGGATTTCTTGAAACGCAGACTGAACAATCACATTGAATTACTGGAACACCCTGAGATGTGCCTGTTCCTAAAAACTCTACTGTGAATGAAGCCATATTATTCTGCTATAGGAAGTTTTGCTTCTTGATGAGTTAATTTTCTAAAAAATGAACGCGATTCTTTAGTTAATATATCAGGACTAAATTCAACGTTATCTAAGATGTCGATAAGACAATTTATTCGTGCTTCGACATCGTAAAACTTATTGATTACGATAACATTCTTGTGCTCAACAATACAATAACCACTTTTGAAATTACCTTTTTCATAAATAATTTCATATCCTAACTCCTTTAAAAGCGTTTCCGTCTTTTTTAATGTATGTCTTGTTAATTTCATTGTTAACTATCTTCCAAACAAAAGTAATAGATTATTGTAACTAAAGATAAAATAATGTTTTTTATTTGTTGTTTACATTTGTAGTAACTTACGCTAATTTAAGTAATGAAAAAAGTACATACTCTATTTCTCCTTCTGCTTTTCTGCATTCCTATGAGTGCGCAGACCTTCAAAGCACATCTTGTGACTGGTCTTAATGCAAGTCAAATCGAAGGAGACAGAGATGCAGGTTACAACAAACTTGACATCACAGGAGGAATAGGTGTAGGATTCAATATTTCAGAACGACTTTTTTTACATACTGACTTTTTGTATTCTCGCAGAGGAAGTAAAAATGCTTTTCTTGTAGACATGACGGAAGTGGAAGGACAGATAGTTCTTGATTACATTGACTTACCGATAATTATGAGGCTTGGTGATTGGTATCAAGAAGAGGGTGATTATAATAAGGTATGGGCAGAAGGTGGAATTTCATTAGGTAGGCTTATTAATGCAAGAATAGAAGGAAGTAATGTCCCTGAACTCGTTAATGATTTTAGATCAAATGATCTTTCAATTGTAGGTGGAATAGGATATAATATAAATGAACACTTCTTTGTAAACCTTAGATATACTCGTTCATTAATTCCTCTTTATAGTAATCCTGAAGCTTCTGTATTGGAAGTAAGGTATTTAACTCCATATTTTCTTACTTTGCGTGTGGGATATACATTATAAATTATGAAATTAAAAATAGCGTTGTTTTGCCTCATTGGTTTATCCATTTTCTCTTGTAAAAACAAAGAGAAGGATATTCCGAAAGTACTTCCACCTGTTCCTGAACAATACATTGTTGATGCATTCAATACGATTGATCACATTGATTATTACTTTCGAAATACAAACTTCAGTGTTTCTCAAAGTGAGGAAGCCGCTGTCAAAAATACTATTTCATTGTTGAGTGCAGGAAAAGCTAATAATCCACAAGAAACATGTGTATCACCTTTGAGAATGACTTATCTTTCTCAGGGTAATATTGTTTTTGAAACCGAGATGTATATGACTGAAGGTTGCATGTACGTTGAGTATTACATCAATAATGTAAAAACATATCAATCTAGTCATTCCGAAGAAGGCTATAACTTTTTAGTAAATATTATAAAGCAAGCAACGGCAAGTCGTGGGTAAAGCAGCAGCAATTGATTTAGGCAGTAATACTTTCCATTTAGTCATTTTTGAAAAAAATAACAAAGGAGAAATTGTTGAAATCTATAGAAAAAGACATCATGTTTTCCTAAGTCGTGGAGGTGTTGATAAAATTAAAGAGGAAAGTTTGGGTCGAGCCCAAAGAGCAATAGCTGATTTCAAGGAGGCACTAATAAAGATACCTGTTGATAAGCTGAAAATCATAGGCACTGCCGCTCTGCGTAAGGCATCAAATGGAGCCGAGCTAAAAGCGCACATCGAAAACGAACTGCAAGAAGAAGTCCAAGTTATATCTGGTAAACGCGAAGCCGAACTTATAGCTAAAGGTGTTCAATGGGAGCTCAAAGAAAAAGCTCGAAATGGAGTAATTATGGATATAGGTGGAGGAAGTGTTGAATTCATTCATCTCCAAAATGGCAACCTTCAATGGTTACAAAGTTTTCCTTTGGGAGTAGGTGTTCTACACAGTAAATTTCCACATCAAGAACCTATTCCTCGACAAACCATCAAGGACATTAAACAATTTATCACTGAAGAAGCTTCAGAACTTCTAAGCTATATAAAAGACAAAAACATCACTCACCTTATAGGATGTAGTGGGTCATTTGAAATTATACCTGCGATTAAAGAAGGAAAATATCCACCGACGATATCCTTCGACGAAGTATCCTTGGCTGATTTTCACAAAATGAAAGATCTATTATTTAATTTGGATCTTGAAGAAAGAAAAGAGCTTGATGGTCTTCCTCCTGTACGAGCCGAATTGATCATTGTTGCTATTATTTTAATGGATTTCATGATTGAGTTATTGGGAATAGAAAGTATATCAATCAGTAAATATGCCGTAAAAGAAGGATTGATTTCAGAAATGCTGTCTGATAATTTTTAGACTCGTCTAAAAATATTTTTACATTTATCTAAATATTATATTATTTTTATACCTTTGAGCCATGAGTGACTTATTGGAACAATTATCAAGCCCTTGGGCAATAAGGGCTATCGTGACTTCATCTATGGTAGGTATTACCTGTGGAGTGCTTGGTGCGTTTATTGTTTTAAGGAATATGAGTTTAATTGGTGATGCTTTAGCTCATGCGATTCTTCCAGGTATTTTCATTGCATTTATTCTTGTTGGATATAGTACTATAGGTTTCTTTATAGGTTCGGTTGTTGCTGGAATTGCAACTGCTTTCGGGATAACATGGATTCAACAATATGTTTCGACAAAAAACGATGCTGCTATAGGAATTGTTTTCACCTCCATGTTTGCCATAGGAGTCATGGGAATAAGTAAGATAAGTCAGCGAGGAGTACATCTTGATCTTCAAGATTTCTTATTTGGGAATGTTCTAGGTATTTCAAGTATAGATATATGGTTAACCTTCGGGGTTATGATCTTAGTACTTACTTGTATTTCTCTTTTTTACAAATACTTTTTCATTACAAGTTTCCAAGAAACTATTGCTAAAACAATGGGTATTAACATCAAACTCGTTCATTATTTCTTGATGTTTTTATTATCATTCGCTGTGGTTTCAGCTTTGAGAAGTGTGGGTGTCATTCTCGTTGTATCTATGTTGATTACCCCAGCAGCAACAGCTCTTTTACTTGCGGTAAGACTTAAAAATGTCCTTATAATTTCTGCCATCATAGGTTTTGCTGGAGCAAATATTGGTTTGTTATTGGCTATACTTTTCGATACTAATCCAGGACCAGCAATGGCAGTAACAGTTACTGGAATATATGGACTTACTGTTATTTTTAGTCCGAAAAAAGGTTTACTCTTCAATTACTTTAGGAAAATAAAAACGAGAAATACGATTGAACAAGAAGACATCTTAAAGCACTCTTTAAAACAAGGCCCGCAATGGAATCTTGACATCACAAAAGTTGCAACTGTTTTGGGTCTAAGCCCACAAAAAATAAAAAAGCATGTCAATCGCTTAGCATCTAAACAATTAGTGCAATCACACAATAATGGTTACGTCCTAAGTGAAGCTGGCATTCAACAAGCGAATAAGCTTGTAAGAGCGCATAGATTATGGGAGTCTTATCTTGTGGAGAAAATAGGAATGGACGAGAGTGAAATTCATGAAGAAGCTGAAAGACTAGAACATCATTTAAGTAATACGCTAATTGATGAAGTTGATCAGTCATTGGGTTATCCCGAAAAAGATCCACATGGATCTCCTATCCCAAAATCAGAGGCTATTTTATTAATAAAAGCAGCTAAAAACCAGAAATATTCTTTCCTTAAAGAACAGGAAAATGATTCGATTGATGCCCAATTATGGGATATGCAAATCCTTCCTGAGATACCTTTTTCTGTTCAAAGAAAATCAGGCCAATCTGTGGACATTATTTACAACAATAAACGTATTCGAATTCCATTGTCTCTTGCGGAGAAAGCATTAGTGAGATAAAAAACTGTATGCGAGATTACGATGTGTAAATTATGAGAACTTCAAAAGAACGGATGCGCTAGCTGCATGCAGGGCTTGTCGTCACGCGTTAGCGTGATGATGAGCGAAA
>CAZMKA010000113.1:0-11937 GCA_964566605.1 uncultured Saprospiraceae bacterium
AGAATTTCACATATTTTCAAGTTTATAAAAGCAACTACTTCGTTAGAAATACTCATGATAGCTAATGCTATCTTTGCGTTTTCTGCCTTGTACTTGATTTAATAATTCTTGAAACTAAAGTGAAATCTTAAAACAGAATTGGTATAAAAAGAAATAATCGAAAGCATCATCTATTAAATGTATCAGAATTTTCACTGTTTTTTTATAATCTTTTATAAGTAAAAACTCGTCATCCAAATGGACAACTTTTAATTTTCTTAAGACAAAGTAATATAGTGCAATGATGACTAATAAAGGCCAAATTATGAAAAGTGACTCTTTATTGAATTGCCCTTCAAACTTATATTCTACAAATAAAAAAGTAAGAAAAAAACCAATAAATAAAAAGGGCAGTATGTACTTGTGGAAAGGTGTTAAAGTTGTCGATAGCCGTTTTTTCAATTGTTCGTTCTTTTTCTTCTTTGGGCGAAAGCCCAAAGAACCATGTTACCTTAGTCCAACTTATAAATCACAACTGGTCCATTATTCTGTGCAGCAACGATTAACTTATCATTTTTACGATTCACAATATCAACTTTACGGAAATTTCCATCTAGATAAAAGCCACTTTCGTATGGCATTAAGGCATCTAGTTCTTTTCCATCTTTGTTTAGAATAATGACACCTCTTCCCGCATCAAGTCTTGGTGTTTCATATTCTGTATCATAGTTGTTTCCTACAGCTATAATGTCTTTGAATCCATCCTTGTTAATGTCAACTATTTCCATATCATAGATTGGTGCAATCTGCGCATAAGAAGGTAATTCTTGGAATTCGTAGGTTCCATTATTGTTAATTAATAGGTACGAAGCAAATGTTGTTGCTTTGTATTTATTCGACTCTTCCACGCTTTTCTCACCCAGGATATCTACGATGTCACTATTTGCGAATTCCTTGTATGTTTTAATCTTGTTTTCTATAAATGGCATTTGTTCTGTTGAACATTCTTTCCCTCTCGCAGGAACGATTTTGCCCTTATATTCCTTGGCTAGAACTACGTCAAGTGTTCCGTTTTTATCGAAATCATTAGCATATAAATACAAAGGTTTTTTATCCGATACTTTATGCTTTAAATTCTTACCGATATTTCCTATTACAAAGTCATCGTCTCCATCGTTGTCTATATCCACTTTCTTGATACTTTGCCACCATCCATATTTTTCCTCTTTTATGTATTGGTCTGTAGCCATTGAGTATTGACCGTTATTCGAAACAAATATTTCAGGCGTTCCCCACTCAGAAACACATATGAAATCTTGAATTCCATCATTATTGAAGTCTGAAAATTCCATATCTCTAACTAAAGGGATATTCTTGAATTCAGGTGCTAAAGCATCAATCTCGTTAGTGTAGGTTTTACCATCTGTTGTTAATAGTGAATTGACTTCACTCAATGGATATTTTCCTGGCTTTGCAGCTCCTAGTTCAAAGAGTTCTATCTTTTTATCATTTGTAAAATCTGCTTTCTTTATTCGATAGGTAGACGTATTAATTTCAGGTATTATTCCCTTTGCTTGCTTGTACATTCCTCCTGCAATCACATAAGACCTATTCTTAAGCAATTGTTCGTTTCCTACCATATCTCCACTTCCTCCACTTGCTACTATTAGCTCCTCTATGTTGTCTCCATTTACATCTACAAAAACGGCATCATTGTCTTCGAAAAACTTGTTGAACTGAGTTCCGTCTGTAGCCGAAAAACTCCCATTTTCAGTCTGTAAGAAGAAGCTTGATCCTTGTCCTGTTGCACCTCCCAAATACACATCATCCAAGCCATCTCTGTTCAAGTCAACTACAGACAATGCAGGTCCCATCGTGGACTGCTTCTGTGGTAATAGAACTTCCTTGGCGAAATCTTCAAAATTATTTTCTTTGTGTGTCCAATTTAAAATCGCTTCTTTTTCATCGACTTTAACCAGATTGTTTATTCTCTTTTTGTTGTTTTCAAAGCTTGATTTGTTAGGAGCGTAAGTAATCTCTATCTCTTGATTTACATTGGTTTTTCCTAGCTCTTGAATCTTTCCGTCACTCCATTTTACAACAATTCTGTCTATCTCTTTTGCATCTCCTAGTCCATAATAAAGACGTTGGTCCATTGATGATAAATAACCTCTTACAAAAGCATATTCATTCACTTGCATTTCATCTCCGTAGTAGATGTATACAAGTGAATTATTAGCTAGTGTGTAATTCTTTGGTGACTTTAATTTAATCGATAAATAATTAGCGGCATTATTCTCTCGTGTATTGTTTTTAATAATATGCGCTTCATCGTCAATGTTGTTTACTACTAATTCCAAATCTCCATCATTGTCCAAATCTCCATATGCAGCACCATAGCTAAATGTTCCCATGTCAGGATAGTTGTAATGGTCAGGATTTTCATCAAAATGTAGGTCGCCTTTGTTCATGTAAAGTAGGTTTCTTAGTCGAATTGTAGGCATTTTCTCATACATCTCTTTTCTATATTCCATAGGAACAGTCCCATTATGCTTTTGTCTTAATTTCTCCATTTCTATTCGGAAATCATTATCTCGCGCATATTTTTTATATCCATTACTTACATAATAATCTTTTAAGCCGTCTCCATTCATGTCTGCAAAAAGTGCAGCCCAAGACCAATCCGTTTTTTGCACTCCAGTATGTCCGGCGATATTACTGAAACTTCCGTCTCCATTGTTGATTTGGAATGCATTGAACATATATTGATATTGGTATTTTAGTACATTAACGTACGAATTAAACGCCTTAGAATCCATACTTGCCATTAAGGTTTTACCTCTGAAATGATCCGAAGTTGCCATATCTACAACTGCAAGGTCTTGAAATCCATCATTGTTGAAATCAGCCAAGTCACATCCCATAGAATAGAAACTTATGTGATCTGTTTTATCCTTAATTTGATCTTTGAAAGTACCGTTTTTCTGATTGATGTATAGTCTGTCTGGCACCGTAAAATCGTTTGCTACATATACATCTGGGTAATTGTCATTGTTGAAATCGGAAACGAGAACACCTAATCCAAATGAACGTTCTAGCATACCTGCTGCTTCTGTAATATTGACAAATTTACCATTGTCATTTCTATACATTTGTCCAGAAGATGCTTTGAGTTTTTCTTTGTCTTTCATTTCTTTGAAGACCGTCTCAAGTGCTACTAGAACATACTTGTTTTCATTTAATAAATATGCATCTAAATCTCCGTCTTTATCCATGTCGAAAAACACAGCTTGAGTACCTATTCCTGGGTCATCAAGACCTAGTTCTTTGGCGGATTCTTTAAACTTAAAATCACCTTGATTAATGAAAAATAAATTTCTCATTTTCTCTTTATCATTGGTATTGAAACACTGTGAAATATAGATGTCTTGTAAGCCATCATTGTTGATGTCGACGATAGATACTCCACTAGACCAATTCTTATTTTCATTGATTCCTGAGTTTTTAGTTACATCTTCAAATTTCAGGTTACCTGTATTTCGATAAATTCTATTATTTACCTCGTTACCAGTGAATACAATATCTGTTAATCCATCATTGTCAAAATCAGCCAATCCTACACCTCCACCATTGTAATAAAATTGTGATGATAATACATTCCTATTACCTACAGGGTCATCATTCAGAATGTTTCTGAAATCTATTCCAGTTTCTTTTGAACTTAACAATTCAAGACCTTTGAAATTCTTGGATTTTGTGCCACTATCAGTGTTGTCACTTGAACATGATATTATTACAAATAATATAAAAACAATATATGATAACAGATTAATCTTAGGAATATTCTTCATTATAGTATTAGCTATTAATTAGCTAGCAAATATAACAAACTTGTTGTTTTTAAACTGAGTTCGACCCAATTCAAGTAATACAAATTTTACTTGGATTTGTATGAAGGTTATTCTATTAAGAAAATAGGATCTTCCGTTGACTTTAGTATGCTGAATTATCTTTAAATTGGTTTTGTATAAGCTTTTCTTATTGACTCACTTTGAAGAATTACTGAATTTTATCCACAATTATAAAGTACAATCTGTAATAAATCATATTATGTAGTACTTGCGTCTTTACTTTCCATTATCAAAGCAATAGGCTTTTTTAAAATATAGTTATATTAGCGTTTTCAATCTAATATATCACCTAACAGGAAGCATGTTGGGGGTTCAAGTGTATGGCGAAATTAATAAAATTTTTGTTCCTTTTAGTTTGTGTAATATTCACATTTACTTCGTGTGAAGTGATAGAAGGAGAAGGTGGAAGTTCATCTATTTCGGGTAAGTTATTTGTTAGAGATTTCGATTCTGAGGGATTTCTTATCCAAGAATATTATGCAGGCGAATGGGCAGTTTACATCATCTATGGGGATGAAGAAATTTATAGTGATCGGATGGATACACACTTTGATGGAGGGTATAAATTTTCCGCATTATATCCTGGAGATTATACGATTTTTGCATACAGTAAATGCGATACATGTCCGGGCGAATTTGAAGTAATTAGCGTAGATGTTCAACTAGAAAGAGGACAGGATTTAGTCTTAGATGATATTGTTGTTAGCGATTAAAAATATTTATTAAACTGACATAAATCAATATGCAACTTAAGTCCATTTTTTTTACATTATTTTTATGCTTTTTCTTCTTTTCAAAAAGTGCTTTTTCACAAGATTTAAGACAAGATTTTGGTCTTTGGTCTTATGTAGAAGTTAAGCAGAAGTTATCAAAAAAATGGGATTTTTCTGGTGAATATGAGTATCGATTAAAAGACAATTTAAATCAATTACGTAATACATTTGTAGAATTTAAATTAATAAGAGACTTACCTAATAAGTGGGAAACTGCTGTTTATCTCCGATCAATTTATGCGGCAGATGAATATAAGATGCGGGTTTCACACACTCTGAGTAAATCTCGTAAAATTGGTGATTTTTCATTGAAATACAGACTTCGTAATGATTTAGAACGAAGTGTTTTAACTTCGATTGCTGATTATGAAGCAGTGTTAAGAAATAGGCTAGGTATTCAATATAAGTTCGATAAAGTGCCGCTTAAAAGTGGTGTTTTTGTAGAAATAAATAATGAGTACGAAAATGCTTTTTACCTCATAGATAGAGTGCGATATAAAGCTGTTTTAAAATACGAACTAATGAAGGATTTAGATCTCGAATTAGCTTATCTTACACAAAGAACTTACAACACGACACAACCCAAAAGAGATTACGTTTGTGTTGTGGGATTGAGTTATAAACTATAGTCTTTTTTTATGCAAAATAATGCTTCTGAATTTCATCCTATAATAGAAGTTGTAAACGATAAATTATTAAAATATTTATCGGAAAGTTACGATTCTTCTTCCAAGGTTTTAACTCAAAAACCTGCAGTCGAATTAGCGTCTGAAATGGAAATGAAGCAATGGATTGAAAAAGGAGGTTTAAATACTGAAAATGTGCACGAATTACTAGATACCTATCTGGCTAATTCTCAACACATGCATCACCCGAAATATATTGGTCATCAAGTTTCTAGCCATCATTTGGCAAGTGGGATTGCTGACTTTATTCACGGTGCGATTAATAACCCCATGGCTATCTATGAAATGGGGCCGTCTGCAGCGGTCATTGAACGTGTTATGATTAACTGGATGCTTAAAAAAGCAGGTTGGTTACCAAGTGGAGATATATACGATTTCAAGTATGGTGAGTCGAAAGGAGATGGTGTTTTTACACACGGTGGCTCCATGGCGAATCTTACTGCATTGCTAGGAGCAAGAGCAGCAATAGCACCTGAAGCTTGGGAAGAAGGAACACCTAAAGATTTAGTAGTTATTGCTCCTGAAGTATCACATTATTCCGTTTCAAGAGCTATATCGATAATTGGCTTAGGCCAAAAGAATATTATTTCAATTCCTGTAGATTCAGAGGAACGAATGATTCCCGAGAATGTTGAAGAGCAAATTCTGCTAGCTAAGAAAAATGGTAAGCGGATCATGGCGGTGATTGCTAACGCATGTGCTACAACAACCGGATTATATGATCCTCTTGAAAAAATCGGTATTATTTGTAAGAAACATGAAGTGTGGTTTCACGTAGATGGAGCACATGGAGCTTCTGCATTAGCAACATCAAAATTTAAGCATTATATGAAGGGTTTGAAGTATGCTGATTCCTTTATTTGGGATACACATAAAATGCTTCGAACTTCGACTTTAGCAGCTGCGGTTCTTTTTAGGAATACAGATCACATGCTGAATACTTTTAAGCAAAAAGGTAGTTACTTGTTTCACGATAAAGAGAATGTAGGATTTGATGTAATGTCATATGCTATAGAGTGCATAAAAGCTCCATTAGCTACTAAATTGTTTTGGGTGTTAGCAGCAGAAGGTGAAACAGGAATGGAAGATTATATCAATCGCCAATTTGATCTTACACGCGAGATGTACGAATACTTCACTTCATTACCGGATTTTGAATGTCCTTATGTGCCTGAAGCAAATATTCTTTGTTTCCGATATACAGCTGGTGAAGATAGTAATGAATACCAATTGAAAATAAGAAATGCATTAGTTTCAGAAGGTGATTATTATTTGACATCTGCAGAATTTCAAGGGATTCGTTACTTGAGATTTACAGTTATAAATGCAAGAACTGCTATTACGCATATCCATGAAATAGTTGAAAAAATAAGACAAATAACTAGCAGATAAAGATTATAAAATAATAAGATTGAAATAAGACTTGCTAAGTTTTTGTAAGAACCAATTTCTTAACGTACTTTTGCGTGTAATTTTTAGTGATGAAAAATGCAATATAGCAGATCTTCATCGTGTAAGACGAATCGTATTCATTTTGGGTTAAACCCAAAACTTTAAAATAAAATTACAATGGCTCATTTCTCCGAAGATATCTCCAGAACTTTCAGCGAATATCTTCTTATTCCTAGCTTAACAACAGAAGATTGTATCCCACATAAAGTTGATCTATCAACACCTCTAGTGAAATTCAAAAAAGGTGAAGAACCAAAGATTAAATTGAATGTTCCTATGGTGTCAGCGATTATGCAATCAGTGAGTCATGATGGTATGGCAATAGAGCTTGCTAGAAATGGAGGTCTATCATTTGTGTTCGGATCGCAATCGATAGAATCACAAGCTGAGATGGTTGAAAGAGTTAAAAAATATAAAGCTGGATTAGTCGTAAGTGATGCTAATGTTACAGTTGATAATACATTACTAGACGTTCTCCAATTAAAAGCTAAAACCGGTCATTCTACCATAGGTGTTACGCATGACGGAACTCCTCACGGAAGATTGTTAGGTATTATTTCAGGAAGAGATTACAGACCAAGTAAGGATGATCCTTCGAAAAAGGTAAAGGATTTTATGACTCCTTTCGAGAAAATTGTTACAGGTTCTTTTGGCATTTCGCTCAAAGAAGCTAACGACATTATATGGGAAAATAAATTGAATGTTTTGCCAATTATTGATAAAGATCGAAATCTGAAATATTTTGTTTTCCGGAAAGATTACGATTCACACAAAGAGAATCCTCTTGAAATGTCTGATGAAGATAAGAGATTATATGTTGGGGCAGGAATTAATACAAGGGATTATAAAGAAAGAGTGCCTGCTTTACTAGATGCAGGAGCAGATGTTTTATGTATCGATAGCAGTGATGGATTTTCTGTGTGGCAAAAAGAAACTTTGGAATATATTAAAGCTGAATATCCACAAGCACTAGTAGGAGCTGGAAATGTAGTTGATAAAGAAGGATTTGATTACCTTGTAGCAGCCGGCGCTGACTTTATCAAAGTAGGAATTGGTGGCGGTTCAATATGTATCACAAGAGAACAAAAAGGTATAGGAAGAGGTCAAGCTACTGCAATTATAGAAGTAGCAAGAGCGCGTCAAGAGTATTTCGAAAAGACTGGAATCTATATTCCATTGTGCTCAGACGGAGGTATTGCTCAAGATTATCACATGGTACTTGCTTTAGCAATGGGAGCAGATTTCCTTATGATGGGTCGTTATTTTGCAAGGTTTGATGAGAGCCCTACAAGAAAGTTAATGGTTAATGGAAACTATATGAAAGAATATTGGGGAGAGGGAAGTAGTAGAGCAAGAAATTGGCAAAGATATGACATGGGAGCTGCGAACTCTGGTTTGAAATTCGAAGAGGGTGTGGATAGTTTTGTTCCTTACGCTGGAAAATTGAAAGATAATTTAGCTGTCACTTTGGGGAAGGTAAAGGCGACTATGTGTAGTTGTGGTTCTACTAATTTAAAACACCTCATGGAGAATGCGAAAATTACTTTAGTATCTGCTACAAGTATTGTTGAAGGTGGAGCACACGATGTAATCGTGCGAGATACGAATATGACTTCTTAATCACTCACATATACGATGAGACCTTTTAAGTAATGCCCTTCTTGGTGGAAGGCGTTGATTACATGATCAGGCGATTGGTTCAGATGTCTTAAAATCTTAACTTTTCTACCAGCCTCAATTGCAGCTGACCTCACAGTATTGTCAAATAGTTCTTTATTGATAACTTGACTACAAGAAAACGTGAAGATTAATCCACCTGATTTTATTTTTCGCATCGCGATTCTGTTTATCCGCTTGTACGCGATGATGGCGTTGTGTGTTTTCTTCCGATTTTTGGCGAAAGCCGGAGGATCCAAAACAATAATATCGAATTCACCGTCTTTTATCTCCTTTAAATATTGTAACACATTAGCAGTAACACTCTCATGTAAGTCAGCCTTGCCAGTCAATGCAATGTTTATATCTGTCATTTTCATTGCGGCATCTGAAATGTCAACAGAAACGACTTTCTTAGCTCCTCCTTCAAGAGCATATGCAGAAAATCCACCTGTGTAACAAAAAGTATTTAATACATTTTTGTCTTTCGAATATTCTTGAAGTAAAGTCCTATTGTCTCGCTGATCTAAGAAAAATCCTGTCTTTTGCCCTTCTTTCCAGTTCACTGTAAATGATAATCCATGTTCTTTCACGACGGCCTGTTCAACTGTTCCCATCAAGAATTCACTTTCGTATTGACTTTCTTTTATGTGGATAGATTTTAGAAATATGGTCTTCAGTCCTTCTTTAAAAACATTCTGTAAAGCTTCACTAATTATATGCCTTGCTTGATACATACCCTCAGTGTGACATTGGATAATTGCATGTTTGTCGTAGATGTCTACAATTAAGCCTGAGAGATGATCACCTTCACCAGCAATAAGTCTGTAAGCGTTAGTTTTTTTATTGGGTAAGCCCAAAATGTTTTTACGTAAATTTAGTGCTTGTTGTATTTGATCGTTGAAAAACGAAAGGTCTATGCTAACTTTTTCAAAAGCGAGCACACGAACCATAATCGATGCATCAGAATAATGTCCAGTAGCAATGATTTCTCCTTTTTGGGTTTGAACCCAAACGGGTTGTCCATCTTTGATATCTTGCTTACTCTTCATAAGAGCACCACTAAATATCCAAGGGTGACGACGTTCAATGGCTTGTTCTCTGCCTTTTTTAAGATTTAATATAGGATATGACATGCTGCGAAATTATACAATATGCTTGAATCGAAGGACGGATTTAGATAATATCCTTAAACAGTAATTAGCTTTAGTCTACATTTTGTTGGTTTATAGTCTATTATATCAATTTTGTTTTAAGATTTCACTTTAGTACCAGAATTATTAAATGTATGTATCGATACTCTAACACAGGTAAAAAGTTTTTTGATCAAAACAAATAGTGGAGGAAATCTATATCGCTATAATTAATTAAAAGCCAAAATTTTGTTGGAATATGTTAAAATCTAAAAAAAGCATTTCTAAACTAAGTCGAAATTTAATCGATGGAATTATACTCCTTTTTATAGCTTAATGCCTCTAAAAGCCATATGATTGCTGGTATTTGCGTAGAGTTATACTGTTTTACTTAATGGGGAATAGGCCTATAATATTAGAATCAACTTGTTATAAGGATATAACACATTAAATAAAAATGTAATATATTATGTTAAAATACTTGTGTAAATAAGAATAAGATTTATATATTTGCATATTATGTAATGTATAGAAATCGCTAAAACATACTTTTATACATTACGTAAATCCTTAATATAAACAGTGAACCTTAAGGATTTTCCTTACTTGAGGTATAATCTTTTAATAGAACAAAATTAAAAGTAGAGTATAACTATGTGTATAGTTATGTACTTCTACGAACATTGTTTTTTACGCAAAAAATGGTCATCTAATGATGAGACAACTACAAGACATTTATGTAAAGGGATTAAATTTCCTTTTAGGCAGTATTGCTTTAGTAGCAATTACTGCTCATTCTATTTCTGCTCAATGCAACTCAATTCCAACTGAGATTTCTGGAAGCATTTTTATTGACCTTAATATGAATGGTCAAAAAGATGATACGGATTTCGCTAATGGTGTTTTAGTATATGCATTTGATGAAAACGGAAACCTTGCTGATCAATCTATTTCAAATTTACTAGGACAATATACATTGGATGGTTTGAATAGTGGTTCAGCTTATCGAATTGAATTCAGAACTTTACCTGGTCTTATAGAAGGTCCTTTGGGAGTTAATAACAAATCTTCGGTTAGAAATGCATCTGCTGGAGATTGTGATGTTGATTTCGGGGTAGTAAGTGAAGCTGTATTTTATGGTGATGATCCTGAATTAGCAGTTACTTGCTATGTAAGAGGAGATGAGTCTGAAAATACTAGTCTTGCAACTATAGTTTCATTTGATCATAACTTTAATAGTAGTTCTGCTGGAAGATTTGAAGAAGATAAAGCTTCTACAGGTTCTGTTTGGGGTCTCGCGTACAACTCCAATAATACTACATTATATAGTGCAGCTTTTGTAAAACAATTTACTAGCTTAAAATCCGATCCATCTACTGGATTGCCAATGCATGACGCTATATATCAAACAGATTTAACTACTGGAACAACAAGTTTATTTGCTAGACTATCTCAGTTAGGTATAACTATACCGAATTTAGTATACACTGATTCTGAGCATTGTGACTACGGAGATCAAGTAGGAAGAGAAGGTTTAGGTGGTATGGAAATCAGTGATGATGAGAAAACATTATATGTAGTTAATATTAGTGGAAACTCAGTTGTTGCAATGGATGCGGCAAATCCTACGCCTGCTACAACACAAGAAATTACATCTATAAATACTGTATTGCCTTTATTATCAAGTGATGAATTAATTTATCCTTTTGCTTTAAAGTATTATAATAATAAGTTATACGTTGGATACACTCAAATCAAAGATGTATTTGATGGAGTTAATGCAAATTCTAGCATTCACATTGTAGAATACGATATTGCTACTCAAACACCAGCTTTAATATTTTCGACATCATATAATAAGGGATCTTGGACTGATAATACCTTAGTAAATTTTGTATTGAAAATCCAACATTGGTTAACAGATATAGACTTTATCAATGATGATGAAATGATCATTTCACTTAATGATAGAAAAGGAAATAGATTCTGTGATCCAGATGTACTTTTCCCTGACCAAAAAGGAGATATACTTATAGTATATAAAGATGCTTCAGGTGCTTGGACACTTGAAAGTGGTGGAGTTGCTAATGGTAGAACAGGAAGGTCTACTACCAATGGACAAGGCCCAGGTGGAGGAGAGTTTTTTGGAGATGATTTCTTCCCTGAGGATGAAGAATATCACAATGAGGTTTCTCTTGGTTCTATACATGTAGTGCCAGGTAAAGATGAAGTTATATCTGCTGTTTTTGATCCACTTTTAAAAGTATATTCTGGTGGATTACATAGATATAGTACAGTTGATGGAAGTATTCAGGCAGCAATCGAATTATACTCTGATGAGTATGTT
>CAZMKA010000114.1:0-2381 GCA_964566605.1 uncultured Saprospiraceae bacterium
CACATTCACAGTCTCACCTGGAGTTCCAGGATTATTCCCAAAAACAAAATCTGACCCGTCAGGAAGTCCTGTAGCCGAAAGCAAAACTCCCGTCGATTCAAAGTCACCTCCTAGAGTTAAATCAAAATTGATTTCTTCACCTGAACATACTGTAAAATCATCTTCAGAAGTATTCATTGTCAAGTCTCCTCCTTCTACTAAACAAAAGACTAACAACCAATCATTAATTGACCCTCCATCATCTCCTAATGCATCCGTAACAGTTAATATCCATTCTCCGTTTACACTTTCTTCATTAAAGGTTGATAAAGCTTCAATCGTTTGGTAACTACCTGAAATTGCTATTCCAGTATTTTCACACGATGATTCAAAATCTGCAGCTGTGTTTGTTGCTTGATCATCAAATGTGACAAAGATGTTATCAGCAGCACATCCAGCAACACCATTGTCAGGAGCACCAGGTCTATCAAATAATTGCACAACTGTTCCCGAAGGTGATTCAAGTGTTGCAGATAAGTCTCCAACATAAGTATGTGGTAAATCCAAATCAACTATATTTATGTCATTAATTATACCAGTAGAATTAATAAACATACTAGATGTTACAGTTCCTGCTGGACCACTAGATATTTCAACTGGTACATCAGTTGCAGTTGATGCTCCACAACTGGATGTAGTATAACTCCATACTTCTGACCAAGGTCCTTCCCCACATATATTGAATGATTTTACTCTCCAAAAATATGTAGTTATGCTTTGTAAAGGCGTTCCATTATATTCATTTTCTGTCAAATCTGATGCCGTATTAACTATGTCTATAAAATCAACATCAGTAGCGATTTCCACAATATATCCTGTTGCATCAACCTCTTCCTCCCATGATAATTTAGGTACTACATCCATATCTATAGAACCATCAACTGGTGACAACAATGTATTCATTGCAGGGGCTTCTTGGACTAGTTTAACTATTAACATAGCGGTAGAACTATTCTCTCCATCACTTCCGGCAACATTAATTGTAATCTCCTCATTCAATACAGTTGATGTATTACTAACTGTTAAAACAGATGTTTCACCTGGCGTAACTGGATTTACTGAAAATGAAGCTGTTACTCCGTCTGGCAAATCATTTATTGTTAAATCAACATCCGTAGAAAAGCTTTCCGATGTACTTATTGTAAATTCTACATCACCTATTCCACATAGTTCTTGACTTACAACATTCGCTGAAACAGTATAACTACAATCCCTTCCATTTAAAGTTTCAACACCTGAATCATTCGGATCCAACCAGAAGCTTAATGATGTTGCAGGTGTTCCACCACCTATCCATGAAACATAAAACCATCCATATACATCATATAGATTATTTCCACATGCTGCTCCACCTCCAGTCAATTGACCTACAACTTGCTTATTTTTATTGAATAATGGAGATCCAGAAGACCCTCCTTCAGTTGTTCCTATATCCCAGTCAGGAACTCTAACGTGGGTTGCAGAAGCAATATCAACAATTTGATTTCCTGATGTACCAGGATCAGTAGCTTGGAAAGTAAAACTAATTCTCTTTTCATCTGTACCAGGATGATGTATTCCAATTACTGTATCTTGAGGCATTAGATATTCTATGGACCAACCTGCGAAAAATGGATTTGATGAAACATCCACGGGGTCATCTAGCTCGACTAATGTTGCATCCGATG
Source organism: uncultured Saprospiraceae bacterium (assembly GCA_964566605.1). GTDB lineage: Bacteria > Bacteroidota > Bacteroidia > Chitinophagales > Saprospiraceae > JAHDFB01. The sequence goes on from CAZMKA010000114.1 coordinate 1,707, forward strand.
GCTCCCACTCTGCTCTTAGTATTGAACCTGTATTGAATTGAGTTAATTCACCATCTCCATTTTGTCCGCTTTCAGCTGAGAACGGCGCTCTACATTCACTATTTTCATAATTCCAATAAGTGACAAGTGATGGAGCATTACCGCTTGTAACACCACAATGTTCAGCAGTCATAAAAAATGGCGTACAATCGTTATTTGCATTATTTATTAAGAAACCTGAACAAAATGTACCGCCTCCCAATGAAATTACTGCTACTGACCTTATAATATCTCTATAACCATCTACTATTTCCCATCCATCTTCACTTCCGCATACAACATCGAGATTACATGACCCCGACTGACTCATCTCAGAGAAACCAATAAAATCATGATTCACTGACTTTAGCTCAAGCTTAACTTCATTCTTTTTGTCAGAAGGAATTTGTAATTCAATAACTAATTCTTCACCATCGACAACAGGTGTCCATAATTGCTCATGATCATCATTATCAGAAAGGGTAAACGGACCTATGAATGAAGTAGGGTCATCAACGGGAAAAATAAAAAGTGATCCACCTGCTGGCATTACATATTTCGAAAAACCTAAATTTAACGATTTTGCATTTTCAGAAAATATTCTCAATCTCCATACTGAACTACCGTTTTCTAATTCTTCCCACTCGCCATGTGTTT
>CAZMKA010000114.1:2391-11897 GCA_964566605.1 uncultured Saprospiraceae bacterium
CTCGTCTTCATACAATTTATATTTATACTGTTTAGGCATTTCAACTTTTTGTACTTGATCAATGCTCTTTAACTCATCGGATTCGATACTTTGAGCTAATAAATCTGTACAATTAATTAAAGTAAATATAACTGAGAACAAGAGGTATATATAATATTTCATACTAGATATTCTTTGATTGCATCACCAATATCATGGTGGAATTATAAATTAAATCTACAATAAGTAGATATATAAAAGATTTCCAAATATAATGAATGAAATCTCCATTTCCACTAGCATGTAAAGAAATACTTTTCTAAAAATTTAAGATAAGTTAAATAGTGTCGCTTGATTAACTTAAATTCTATTATAACTCTTACATGAATTTACCTTGTGGGTAATTGACAATTTCATTGTTTTCAAGCTTAAATAAACCACCTGAACAACCAATCCACAAATTTCCTTTCGAATCTTGTAGCATACTTTGAATGGGTTTGTTGTTTCCTTCAAATTGATAGTTAGTAACATCATTAAGTTTTATTCGATATAAACCATCTTGTATAGTACTAACCCACACAGTTTCATCAGGATTTTCATATAAGCAATATACATCTGCTTGAAAGAGCCCTTTTAAGTCTTCAAAGTATTTCGGACCTTCTTTTGTAAATTTAACTATACCTCCATCACCAATTGGCTTTCCTCCAGGTGCATCTCTTTCAACAACTCGGGATGCTGCCCACAAAAGCTTATTATCAGCAAGGATTACATCTCTCGCATTATTTGACAATAATCCATCTTTTTTCGAAATAGTACGGAATTCTTGTCTGTCATACTCCACAATTCCATATCCATCTCGACATATCCATATATTACCATTTTCACTTTCTTTTATCTCCGAAACCCATTTCATCGTAGTTTGATATGGCTCCAAAAATACATCTGGAATAGGCAATTCAACTGTTTTAAATTCTTTTCCATCATAAGTCACAACTCCATCCCATGTGCCAATCCACAACAGTCCTTTGGAATCAATGTGAAGGCATGAAATACGAGATTCATCATCGGAAATATTCATTAAGTAATTAGTAAAATTTTTGCCATCAAAAGAAGACAAACCATTTTGGGTTCCAAACCACAAAATATCATTATCGTCCTCTACGATAGAAACCACAGCATTATATGATAAGCCATCTTTTTCGCTATAAAATCTTAGATGCTCACCATCATATTTAGCAACACCATTAGATAAGGTACCAAACCATAAATTACCATTGGAATCTTCGAAAATCTCTATAATGTATTCACCTATTTGATCGTTAGGATTTAGGCTCGGAAGTAAAGGTAAAGATGGACTTGATTCAATTTGTTTCTTATCACTTGTGGCACAAGATGTGAAAAATATTAAACAGCAACATAAAATGTTAAGGAATCTGTGCATGAGCAATTGATTTTTCTGTAAATATATTCATTATATTTACTTCTTATTAAAATGATATCATGTTTAAAACAATCTTATTTTTATACAGTCTTTCCTTTTTATTCATAAACTGCAATGCGGAAAAAATGACGAATTCATCAACGAATTTTCTCGAAAGTGAAATCATTTTTGCTTCCCAAGAAGCAGCAACAAACTTACTAGGAACTAGTGACGCATTCACTAAATCTATGAGTCCGTTTGACTTTGCTGCTAAAACACAAAATACTGAAAAAAACAAAGAAAAAGACTACTTAGACTATGCTGCACAGCAAGCTAAATCTTGGACAGAAACAGACATTACAGACACTGAAACCGTGCTGAAAACTGCAGCCGAGAAAATAGAATCAATGGGCTTGAAAATTGATCTGCCTGAAACGATAACCCTTGTTCTTTCAAGTTGTCTAGAAGAAGGAGCTGCTGAAGGATATACTAGAGAAAACTATATTGTATTTAAATCGAAACCTTCTATAGAACTATTTTTACATGAGCTATGGCACATTATTTCAAGAGCCAATCCCGATTTACGTGATCAAGCATATAAGATCATTGGTTTTGAGAAAATGGCTAAATTAGAATTTCCAGAGGAATTGAATAACCTAAGAATTACTAATCCCGATGCTCCATTCATGGAACATTACATCACTTTAAGCGTAGATGAAGTTGAAAAAAACTTAGTGTTATGTACGATGGCTTCTGCCCCTTACACAGAGGGAAGTTTTTTTGAATACCTTATGATTATCATGTATGAAGTTGATCTTTCTGGAGATACACCAAAGCTTATTTCCTCACCACCTTACAATATCGCTAATGTTCAAGGGTTTCGTGAAAAAGTAGGAAATAACACGAATTACATCATTCATCCAGAGGAGATTACTGCCGAACATTTCACCCATTTGATTATGGAAAAAGAAGTTGAAAATCCTGAAATAATTAATGCTTTAAAAGACCTTCTAGAAAAGTAAGTTTTATTTATTTTTTTGGGCTCGAACCCAAAATTATTTCACCGTATTTACATGTGGAAAGCTATACTTATAATATGCTAAGCCAAAAGGCAGGTTTTCATGCCTTATTAACAACGAATACATATCAACATCTTCGTCTTCTGGTAAAGGAAATGTAATTGTGTACTGGCTTGACAAATCCTCATCGAATGCAAATTGTTCCAAGGGCTCTAGTCGTATGACATGCTTATTCCCTTTGAAATAAGATACACGGACATCATGCTTTTCTTGTGGATTAATAGGTAAATCATATGGATTTTCTATCTTGATATGACAGACCATATGCTCATCTATTATTTCAGAATGCAATACTTTTACTTTGAGTTTATCCGTAGGTTTATAAGTAATAATATTCCCATAATACTTCCCTTCTTCGTAATACTTACTCCCTCTTCCCGCACTATAAACTCCCACTAAATAAACATCTTTATCGAAGTACGCACTGTCCAATTCCCATATATTGTATTGGTTTTTCCTACTAATGCTCCCATTGTATGAATGTGTATAGTCCTGTCCTGCATACCAACTATATATCGCAGCCCGCTTATAATTCCCATAAAACATAACATCCAGCCCATTTGCGTCTTTTTGAATAAGCTCTACATATTCCTTCTTTCCATGTATATTGAATTCGACCGGCAATATGTCCCATATCATAAAAATTCTTACAATTATAAACAGTGGGATAATCATTAAAAACAATCGCCACAGCTTATTTAAAGCCAATGCATCAATCTCTTTCCTCATCAATATTAATGCTGGAATATATATCACAATCAACCACTGTGGCTGCACTCGTACCCGAAAAGATTGCCAAAAAAAGAATGCTAAAAAACCTACTATCACAAAATAACAAACACGCTCATACACACTCGTCCACCTTTTTCTTATTAACTTAATTAAGAAAAAAATAAAAACCGGATTACACACTACAAGTATATTTCCTAAATATTCCAATGGATAAGTCCAACTATAAATCTGTGCTCGTTCACTTACATGGTACATTATAGATGCCCAGTCATGATCATATTGCCATAAGATATGTGGGATAAACAACATTAATGCTACTCCACCGCTCACGTAAGTCTTCCAGTTTTTGAACAAACTTGGTGCGGCTATTAGTGTAATTAATATTACTAATCCACTGTGATATTTAGAATACAACATCATAGACATAGCTATTGTCCATAACATGTAGCTCATTCGGTTTCCTTTTTCTAAAACACCTCGTAGACTATAAAAAAACAATGCGCAAGATAGCATTAGCGGAACATCAGGAGTTGTTATTATACCGAAAATATGATTCAATGGTAACAGACAAAAAACTAAAAACAGCTTTAGCATGAAAGAATCTCCAAATGGATCTTTTCTTACAATCGTCTTATAGATAATTAAGAAGGTAAGAACTTGGGTTATTATCGCCATAAACCGCACACCCAACGGTCCGTTAAATATCGTATCAGAAATTCGTATCAATAGAGCAACAGCAGGTGGATGATCGAAATATCCCCAATCAAGATGCTTAGAAAACATCCAGTAGTAAGCTTCATCAACGTGTAAAGGCGTCGCAACAGATTGAATAATATTAATGATTACCCAAGTGCTTATGGCAATTATTGCTAACTTATTATTGGCTATTTTATTGGAAATTTTTAAATCCATTAGGTCAGATGTGACTATTTTTCCAAAAATGGATAATTCTCTTGAATTTTACTAACTAGTTTTCTTTAATATCGTAAACATCTTCCTTTTCATCTTTAGAATAGAGCACTCCTTCAAAACTTCCTTCTATATTAAGTATTTTAATTAAGGTAAAATAATAAAGCTCATCACTTTCTATCTGATATTTTACTTTCATATACCTTACTCCATTTTCACTTTTCAACTCTTTATCAATCAATTTAGAAGAACCACCGTATCTATTTTGAATTAATGTGCCATGAGATTTAGCTAATAAATCTAGAGACCCTTGATTCATTACAATAGCACTTGATTCTCGGATAAAAAAACAAGTACTTATATCTTTTTTATCTACAAAAATATTGGTAAGAAAATTTGATGCACCAAAGTTTTTAAGGTCTTTTTGATAAAAAAGATATCTTTCTTTATACTTTTTAATAAAGTCAACTTCTAAGTCTGGAAATCGTATAAACTCATTGGACAGAGTAATTTTCAGAGGGTCGCATGTTGAAATATTCGATTTACAAAAACGCAGTATACTATAATCTATAGTTCCCGCCGTCTCTTCTTGTTCAGTATATTTTTGATTGTTTTCAGGATCTGTCTTACAAGCTGAAAACAACAGAGCTACACATAATATCAACCAGATTCTAAGCATCATAAGTCATTAAAATAATTGATTAATAAGTCAATTTATATTTCCATACGGAAACGCACATTTACCCTTCTCCCAGTTAACCTATTCGGAATAGAGTATGAAATATTTGTAATACTTTTTATCCATGTAGTAGAAGCTACATTTTCTATTCCTAGCAGGTTAAATGCCTCAACACTCACCCATGCATTCTTACTCCATCTCAATGGATGATTAGGCTTTTTTGATAACCAATCTCTATTCCATAATCTGTAGGAGAACCCCACATCAATTCTACGGTAAGAAGGGTATCTAAAAGTATTTCGATAAATAAGATTATTCCCTTGAATTCCATAAGCAAGACCTGAGCCAAATGCTAAAAGAAAATGAGCTTTAAAATTTTCATTTCTGGGAAGATAATCTTGGAAAAACAAGTTCATAAATACCAATTGATCAGTAGGTCTAGGTACAAATCTTTTACTAACATCATTAAAACCTACGAAACCTCTATGATCGACTCCATCTATTCGCTCCCTTGCTTGTAATAAAGAAAGATTAATCCATGATTCTGTACCTGGAACAAACTGTCCATTGATTCTTGTATCCCACCCTATTACATATCCGTCTGAATCATTCTCTCCACTATAACGGATTCGAACATTATCTAAATCATATGAAATAGCGTCCCACAATCGCTTGAAGTAAACTTCGGATATCAATTTAAAAGGTGCATCTCCCACTTTTTTCCAGTCGAAATCATATGTTAACCCAGCAACAACATGAAAAGATTTTTGGGCTTGAATATCTTCATTAAGTGTACCGTCAAGTCTTCTAAATTCGCGATAAAATCCAGGTTGATAATACAAACCTGTTGCTAGTTTAAAACTTATATCCTTTTCCCATTTTAAGGGTTTATATAAAACTTGTGCTCTTGGAGTAACAAAGGCTTCATCGTTGTATGTCCAGTATGCAGCTCTTAAACCAACTGAAGCTCTTAGTTCTGTTCTGTCTGTTTGTAAAGTATAAGAATCTTGAATGTGTGCATTAAATCGAGTGGATTGAATTTCATTACGTGCTCTTATGTATTGTTCAACAAGAACTTGAGATTCATTGAAAGGTAAAGAATAACCAGCAGAATCAAGTCTCTCCCATTCTTTTAAATTATCCGAAAACATTTCATGCTGGACTTTTACACCCCATTGTAAAAAGTGACTTTTCGATCCATTTTCAGTCAATTGAATTTCATAACCACCTTTATGCTGAAAGTTTATTATATTTCCATTTAGAATATTTCTCGCATGTAAATGCTGCGTTCCTAACCCTAGTAGAGCCACTTCTTCTCCTGCATTTTCCGATCCTAGTGAAGTCTCAATTTGGCTTAATCTATATCGACCAATAATATCTATTCCTTCTGTTTCTCGACTATCATAAACCGATGTAAGAAATTTCAGATAGAATGGATTTTTCTTTCTTTCTGGTAAATAGTTGAAAGCCAGTCCTGCCATGGCGTTTCTAAATTGATCTTGTTCCGAACCTTCATAAGCTGTTGAAAGTTGGATCGCCAAGTTAATTAACCCTACTGCTTGCCTACCTGATTCAGGGACCAAGTTATACTGTGAAATATTGTAGTTACTAATAAAATCAACTTGCCAGCTATCAGAAAGATCATAAGTAAGATATGCTTGTATATCTCCATGATTCGGTTGGTATTCACCAACTATTTCTAGTGAATTAAGAAGGTATTGATTTGTTTTGTATCGAGCTCCTATAAGGTATGTAAAATCTCTACCAGCAATTCTACGAGCTCCTTCTGTGTGTAGGCTTGCGCCCAAAAGTGATGCTGTAATAGAACTTTGATTTACTGTAGGTCGTTTATATCTCACATCGAGAACAGAACTTAGTTTATCACCATACTTCGCTTCAAAACCACCTGAAGAAAAAGCTAAATCTTGAATAAGATCAATATTAGGAAAAGTCAATCCTTCTTGCTGACCACTTCTTATTAATTGGGGACGAAAGATTTCAAAGTCATTTACATAAATAAGGTTTTCGTCATAATTACCACCTCTCACACTATATTGAGAAGTTAATTCTCCCCCACTTCCCGCATTTACTCCTAAAGCAATACTAGGCAACGCACTCTCTAAATTCCCCGTAACAGAAGGAAGCAACATTATTTCGGCAGTCTCCTCACGAACCATACCTAAGTCTTTTATTCGACTATCTTTAACTACTATATTTAAATCATAATCTTCAGAAATCAACAAAATTTCAATTTTACGAGTAATCCCTGAAGGAGTAGATGCAATGTTTATTGATTTATCATTATAACCTAGACGCTTAATAGCTAGAGTTACAGCTTTGTTAGCAGGAATTTCGATTTTAAAGTTTCCATTTTCATCTGTTTCTACTGCGGTTTGCGATGATTCAATGTAAACTGTAGCTAAATCAACTGCAAGCTCAGTACTTGCATCAATGACTTTACCGCTAAGAAATGCCTTTTGGGCTCCGACCCAAAAAAAACTCATAAAACAAAAAATAGAGAGTATAAATCTTTTCACTTGCTTTAAACGAAGATTATGCACTAAAAGTATGATTACCTATAGTTTTAAGTTTACTAATTGTCTCCGCTGGACTTTCCGACTTAAACACTGCACTTCCAGCAACTAATAAATCAGCGCCGGCTTCAAGAATACTTTGTGCATTTTGCAAACCTACACCTCCATCAACCTCTAGTAAAGTTTTAAGATTCTTATCAATTATTTTAGATCTGAGATAACGTAATTTTTCTAGTGTATTATAGATGAATTTTTGACCACCGAAACCAGGATTAACGCTCATCACGCATATAAGATCAAGGTCTTCAAGAATAGGGTCAAGTAAATTTGCCGGAGTATGCGGATTTATTGCAACACCAGCTTTGCATCCCACTGATTTAATCAATTGAATCGTGCGATGAAGGTGTGTGCAAGCCTCATAATGAACCGTTATAATCTCAGCACCCGCTTCTGCGAAATCTTTGATATATCTATCGGGATCAATGATCATGAGATGTACATCTAGTGGTTTAATAGACTTTGCATTAATCTGTTTAACGATATTCTGACCAAATGAAATTGCTGGGACGAAAACACCGTCCATTATATCAACATGTAGAAAATCTGCCTCGCTAGTATTAACCATTTTCAAGTCTTTCTCAAGATTTGTGAAATCGGCTGCTAGAACTGAAGGTGCAATATAATGGCTCATTTTGATAAATTTTGGTGCAAATGTAGGTATATAAATAATATAATATGAATTTCTCAGGCAGCAAATATTCTAAATACATCATCCATAAAACTGAAGAGAGAATTTAAATTAAAAAGGTACCGTTTGTAATTTAAACCCATAGGATGTAGAAAATTTACTTTTTATATAAACCGAAATATGAATTAAACCATTTCTTATGATCAAAGAAATTGTGGTACATACTCAAGGTTTGACATTTTATATTAATTGAAAATAATAATTGTATGACTAGTTCGAATTCAAAAAATCTTACACCAATTCTTGTTACTATTATCGCTGTTCTACTTGCAGTGTCAGGTTATTTAGCATTTGATCGTTCTCAAATGGTTAAAACGATTGATCATTATAGAGTTATGGTAGAGGAATCTCAAGCAGTTGCAGCAGATTTAGAGTTATCATTTGGTGATGTTAGCGACCAACTTGACAATATGAAAGGTGAAAACGTGGAGTTAAATGCGATGATTGAAGAGCAAAAAACAAAGCTTTCAGTTCAGAAGAATAAGATAAATGGTTTGCTTAAAACAAAAGGTAAGCTCGAAGAAGCTAAGAAAGAAATTGCAGCTCTAAAGCAAATGGGACAGAATTATATTGCTGAAATTACAGAACTTAAAGAGCAAAACGCTTTACTTGCACAATCCAACGTAAAATTGAAACAAGAAACTGAAGTTTTAACTCAAAGAGTAGCAAGAACTAGTGAAGAAAATGAAGAACTTATTGTAGAGAAAACACAATTAGAAGACTATAACAAAGAGCTTGCGAAACAAACAGATTATTTGAGTGAAAAAGTAAGCATAGCCTCAGTTGTAAAAGTTGATAATCTTATAGGAACAGGATATAAAGTCAACAAAAATGGAGAATTGACTAAGCGTAAATATGCGAAGTACGTTGATAGAGTTGGTGTTTGTTTCACAACTGAAGCTAACTTAGTTACAGACAAGGAAGAAGAAGAGTTTTTCTTGAGAATCATCAATCCACTTGGTGAAACAATGGTGATTCAAGATTTAGGAAGTGGCATACTAGTGAATAATGAAGGTGAATCTATAAGATATACTACTTCAGGGGTTCTTGATTACGATAATGAGTCTAAACAAATGTGCTTAAATTGGGAACCATCTATGCGTTTTTCAAAAGGAAATTACGAAGTTGAAATTTACAATAAAGGTTTTAAAGCTGGTACAGGAAGTTTCCGATTAAAATAAACCAATTGCGATTTTGGGCTTGAGCCCAAAAATATGACAAGCAAATATTCCACTATTTTTTATAGTGGTTAAGCCGCATTGTGGGATGCGGCTTTTTTATTTTTTACAATAAAGATGATTCACTTCAATGAACTTTATTGCAAGTATTACTTTTAGTAAGTAAAGAGTATTATCTCAATGAAGAAAAATCCAATAGATAAAGATAAAATTGCTGAAAATCCGCATACTTTGCCTTATGCTCATAC
>CAZMKA010000115.1:0-11862 GCA_964566605.1 uncultured Saprospiraceae bacterium
ACTTGAAGGTATATGGCATGCAGGTTCTCCTATGGGAATGTTGATTCATGCTTTACGAGGTATGTATTTTGCTGTACCACGTAACATGGTGCAAGCAGTTGGGTTTTATAATACGCTTATGCAAGCTGATGATCCTGCATTAGTAGTAGAGCCGCTAAATAGCTATAGATACAGAGAAGAATTACCTGAGAATATTGGTGAATACACAATTCCATTAGGTAGACCTGAGGTGTTAGAGGAAGGAGAAGATGTGACTATTGTGACATATGGATCCATGGTGCGAATTGCTGAAGAAGCAATCCTTAATCTCCAAAATCACGAGATTTATGCTGAGTTAATAGATGTCCAGACATTGCTTCCATTTGATACTGAACAAAGTATCGTTGAAAGTCTGAAAAAGACTAATAAAATCATTTTCTTGGATGAAGACATTCCAGGAGGTGCAACAAGTTATATGATGCAACAAGTTTTAGAAGTTCAAGAAGGATATAAGTTTCTTGATGCTGCACCAGTGACAATTACAGCGCATGAGCACAGGACTCCTTTTGGTTCAGATGGAGATTATTTTACTAAGCCGAATCAGCAAGACGTATTTGAAGGAGTTTATAAACTCATGCATAATTACGATCCGTCAACTTATCCAATTAAGCTTGATTAAATGTTTTTGGGCTTAAAGCCCAAAAATGTCACTAAAAATATTACATTATATAAATTTTATATGTGTAAGCCTATTTTGTACGTATAGAATGCTTACTTTTGAAATCGCAAAACTGAAACTTTTGCAAACTAATCAACAGCATAGCTGCAGTAATCAAAGAAATTGGAGAATCAATCGTCGAAAAACCTAGTCATTATACCGACTTTCAATGAGATAGAAAACATTGAAAAAATCATTAATGCTGTTTTCGATTTGGAAATGCCTTTCCATATCCTTATTGTAGATGACGGTTCGCCTGATGGGACAGCAAGTAAAGTAAAATCATTACAAGCTACTTATAAAGATAAATTACACTTAATAGAAAGAGAAGGTAAACTTGGATTAGGGACTGCTTATATCACTGGTTTTAGATTCGGATTAAACCATTCTTATGACTACATATGTGAAATGGATGCTGATTTCAGTCATAATCCGAAAGATCTCCCTAGACTAGTCCAAGCTTGCATCAATGGTTCTGATATGAGTGTAGGTTCAAGGTATGTGCCCGGTGGTAAAACAGAAAATTGGCCTATGGATAGACTAATTTTGTCCAAAGGTGCTTCGTTTTATGTAAGAATGATTACATGGATGAATATAAAAGATCCTACAGCAGGATTCGTTTGTTATTCGCATAGAGTTTTAGCTGCAATCGATTTGAGTAAGATTAAGTTTATCGGTTATGCATTTCAAATCGAAATGAAATACGCCACTAAAACATTAGGCTTTAAAATAGAGGAAGTTCCTATCACCTTTGTAGATCGTATAGAAGGAACAAGTAAAATGTCTAGAGGTATTATTAAAGAAGCAATTTTTGGAGTACTTTCTATGAGAATAAAAAGCTTTTTTAACAGTTATTCGAATTAAGCTACTTTCTTCTTTTTTCCTATTATTCTATTCAACATCTTCTTTTCAAATTCCCAAAAGAACTTGAATTGACCGAATATTGAGCCGTAAATAAGCAAAATAAGATTGTATACTGGAAGAATGAGAATGTAGTAAATTACTGAAAATAGAATTGATTTTTCACCACCTTCAGTAAAAAACGATACAATTGGTTTTTTCAAAAACATTACTGTGAAACCCGTGCAAGCGAAAACAAGCAATATAATAAATACCTGTGAAGCTGAAACGCCCCATCTCTGTTGTAACTTAGATACCCACTTCGGGTTATTACTTTCTTTCATAACTCAATTAATGAACGCAAAGAAACAAAATTATTCCCTTGTTCACAATTATAATCTAATGACTGCAAAATAGTTTAAATATCGAAAAGAAAAACCGTCATAGAAATGTAATTTTTATTTTTAAAGCTTATTAATTCCAGTGTTTTTATTTAGTATTTTTAGTACTCTTTTTAACTTATTCTGATAGATAAATGAATAATGAAAATTTCAATAGATTTTTTGATTTTGGGCTTCAAGCCCAAAATATTCCTTAAACTGAAACTTTTAATGGAATTGAAAAGTTATTCTTAGGGAGGTTGTATTTTGTTTCATTTATCCATAAAATAGAATATCACTTTCAAATAATTGTTAATTTTTATTAAAACTTTATGTAAATCACATAGATTATACATTGCTTTTAAAATTATGTAATATCTTTGTAATGAACAAAAAATTATATTTCCAGATGAAGAATATTAGTTTAATCCTATTATTATTACTAGCATTCGGTTTTACAACTTATGCTCAAACCGAAGAAGCTCCTGTTGAAGTAGAAACAGAAATGACTGATGGTCCTATTATGACTTTCGAAACATTGAACTGTGATTATGGAGAAATTGAACAACATGGCGACAGAGACAAGTATGTTAAATTTACAAACACAGGTACAGAGCCTTTAGTAATTACTAATGCAAGAGGATCTTGTGGATGTACAGTTCCTGTATGGCCAAAAGAACCAATTATGCCAGGTGAGGAAAGTGAAATTAAAATTTCTTACGCAACAAACAGATTAGGGAAAATTAATAAAACAGTAACTATTACTACTAATGAAGGTGGAAAACCACACGTAATTAAAGTGATAGGTAACGTAAGCAAAAAAGAAGAAGCAGTTCCTGAAGCGCCGAAGTCAATCATCGGAGGAGGAAACTAGTTTTAAAAAAACATATTTCAAAAATCCTTGTTCTACCTAGAGCAAGGATTTTTTAATTTATAGAGACTTATGATCATATTATTATCTCCAGCAAAAACACTGGATTTCAACGCACACAATAAAAATTTACATTCTTCAGAAACTAGATTTGATGATAAATCTCAGCAATTAATAAATAAGTTGTCAAGGTCAAGTATCAAAGGCTTAAGAGAGCTGATGCATATAAGTAAAGATTTGGCAGTTTTAAATAAAGAGCGTTACGAAGCATTTGATATCGAAAAGATAGAAGAGCGGGGTAAAGAAGCAATATTGGCTTTTAATGGAGGTGTTTATCAAGGATTAGATGCTGAAACACTTCCGGAAGATGCTTTTGATTATGCACAAGATCATGTCCGAATTTTGTCTGGATTATACGGTGTATTAAGACCACTTGATAAAATACAAGAATATCGACTTGAAATGGGGATAAAATTACCTATTCGTCGAAAGAAAAACCTTTATGAGTTTTGGGGAGAACAACCTACACAAGCATTGAATCAAGATCTTGAAAAAATTGATTCCAAAATAATTTTCAATGCTGCTTCCAATGAGTATTTCAAAGTGGTAGATAAAAAGAAAATTAATGCCCAAATCATTGATGTAGATTTTCGAGAAATGCATAAGGGTGAACTTAAGTTTATTTCATTCAACGCTAAGAAAGCAAGAGGATTGATTACGCGTTTTGCAATTGATAATAATATTCTTGATTATAAGGAAATGAGAGCATTCAACTTTGAAGATTATCAATACAATAAATCACTCAGTTCAGATACTAAATTCGTTTTTACAAGGTAGGTTTTAGGATTATTTTTTACTTTGCAATCTGATTGAAAAGTATGCAGGAAATCCTTCGGAATATCAAGTCTGGAAATTTATCACCGATCTATTTTCTTCATGGAGAAGAGAGTTACTTCATAGATGTGATAACTGATGCTATTGAGAAAGGGATTCTTCAAGATTCTGAAAAGTCTTTCAATCAGGATTTGTTTTATGGTAAAGAAGTTTCTGCCAGACAGATAGTTGATGCGTGTTCGCAATATCCTATGATGGCTGCTAAGCGTGTTGTGATTGTCAAGGAAGCTCAGAATATAAAAGACATTAAACTGCTTGATAAATACGTTGCTAACCCCGTGCCTTCCACAGTTCTTTGTATGGCTTATAAAAATAAGAAACTTGATAATCGTTCTGCTTTTGCTAAAGTTTTGAAAAAATCTGCTGTCGTATTCGAATCGAAAAGGTTATATGATAATCAGTTGCCAGCTTATGTTAGTCAATTAGTTAAGAATTCTGGAAGAACGATTGATGGGCAAGCGGCTAACTTAGTCGCAGAATATATAGGTTCTGATCTCAGTACTTTACACAATGAAATGGATAAAGTCTTTTTGGAAGTCGAGAAAGGTAATTCAATCAATGCTGAAGTAATCCAAAAACAAATTGGTATAAGTAAAGATTTCAATGTATTCGAAATGCAATCAGCATTGGCTGGTAAAAATTATCAGAAAGTATTTCGCATTGCTAAATATTTCCAAGATAATCCCAAGAAGAATCCTATGGTTATGATTGTGGGAACCTTGTTTCGGTTTTATTCGAAAGTTTGGGTTGTGACCCAAAATCAAGGGGTAAATGACAATGTGCTTGGCAAAAGTATAGGTGTTTACAATTCTTTTTTCATGAAAGAATATAGATTAGCTGCAAGAAATTATAAGACCAAAAGTGTAGAAAAAATACTCCAGCTGTTAAAAGAATATGACCTTAAGTCTAAAGGTGTTAACAACAGAAGCTTTAATGAAAATAAGCTCTTAGTAGAGTTGCTAGGTAAAATCTTATTAGCCTGATTAGGTCTATGTTATAAAACTTAATTTTTCTGCCATTACAGGATTCAATCTGTGTTAGTCATGATGACTTAATACGATGTCGAAATAATCCAAATTGTAAAAAACCTTCAATGCATTGTATTTCTCCTCTTCCGTTATAGAGTCAGCTACATTTAATATCCCTAAGTTATGTTCATAAATCCTCCATATTAACTCGGAACAATAATGCTCAGTTGTATCTTGATAATCAAATTTATGGTCAAAGGGTAATTGCATGTCAAGATATAGTTTTAACTGTTCAGCGATTTTAGCTTGCTTAGTAGAATCAATGCCTTTAAGTCTTGTTACAAGTAAAGAACTATCTTTAGAATGATATACAAAATTATCTAAGTTTTGAAATCGAAGCCCATCTTGATTGGATACTTTACTTGATAAAGCATGTGCAACTTTTAATGTATCTCCATTCCTTAATATTACACCAAGATGAGTGACTTTATAATCTTCATTCATCATATTAAGAATCATATTGCTTACAAAGCCATAACCTCTTCTTAAAATGATATCACCTGTTTGAAGCTGTGACTTTTCAAATTCAGACAACTTGTAAATAGGTGAGTCAACTTCTTTTGGTGGAGAGAAGTTTTTAATTCCAATGTAACAACAGAATATGAAAAGTCCAGCTATAAAGAACTTAGTAGTTATACTACGATTAATTCTCACTATCTAGACCCATTGCAGGGTTTCCTTCTTCTTTGTCAAGATCTTCCATTCCTTCTTCCTTACCCATATCTTCTTTGTTCATGTCAACTAACCATTCGCCATCTTTTTTTACGAGATTTATAGGAAGGTCCTCTACTTCTCCATCAGCATCCTTAACTTGTATAGTACAAATAGCTGAATCGCCATTTATTTCAGTATTCGTGATTTTAAATTTTGAATTTTTACCTAGTGACATATCTTCAAGCTGATCTTTTCCACCAAACGATTCCAACATAGATAACATGGATTTTGTGTCAGTTGTCGCATATTCTTTTGCTGTTTCAAAATCACCATTTGAAAAGCTTTTCATAAAGTTCAAAGCAGAGCTTTCAGGGCTATTAGAGCTACAAGAAGCAAGAATGATACAAGATATTAATACTATTGATTTTAAAATTGCATTTTTCATAAAATGTACTTTTTTATAAATATAAGTATTATTTACTTAGAAACAGTGAAATTAAAAGACTAGGTAACCTTTGTCTAAAGTTACTTTCCAATGGTCGATATTATTGTAGCTTAATACACCAATTCTAAATCAGTATTGGTATTAAATATTGATTAATTTATGAACATGTAATACTTCACCTGATTGGTTAAAAATGTATAAATAGAATAATCCATGTGACACAGTTGTGAAATCATTTATTTGGAATACATTATTCGAACCTTCCACTTGTCTATTATATACCAATTGACCTAAACTATTAAACATTAAAATGTTTAATGGCTCTTGTGAATTGATATGAATCGTAAATTCCGAAGTGAATGGATTAGGGAATACTTTTGTAATTTCATAAAAATCAACACCATTACAATCTTCATCAATTCCATTGTCACTAATCTCTGACGCACTAGGGAATATGTCCGCATTCGAATCATCACAGTCTGCACTATTTTCTACATAACCTACAGGTGCAATAGCACTACATATGTTTATTTCGCTAAATTCATCTCCAAAACCATCATTGTCTCTATCTTCGAAATAGGAGAATAATGGTAAATCTTCATCTACTAATCCATCACAATTATTATCAATGTCATCACATGCTTCTATAGCATTCGGATTGATTAGTTCATTTTCGTCATCACAATCCCCATCTAGTGTTGCATATCCAGCTGGCGTTAAGTTTTCACATATCTCTATGAAATCATCTGTCATACCATATCCATCATTGTCATTATCTACATAGTAAGTGAATAATGGTAAATCTTCATCTATTTCACCGCTACAATTATTATCGATGTCGTCACAAGCTTCTTCAGCAGCTGGATTAATAGCATTATCTTCATCATTACAATCATCAGCATTTGCAACATATCCCGCAGGTGCTAATGTTTCACATATTTCTATAAATTCTTCTTCAAATCCGTAACCATCATTGTCTTTGTCAATGTAATAAACAAAAAGCGGTAACTCTTCATCTATTTCTCCATCACAGTCATTATCAATATCATCACAAACTTCACTTGTTCCAGGATTTATTGATTCATCTTGATCATTACAGTCTTCATAGCTGTAGTAACCGTCTTCATCTTCATCAGCAAAGAAATAACTCTCTGCTTTATCAAAAACTCTATCCGCTACTTTAATTCCCATAATTCTACCTGGAATATCATCAGCTGGGGGATGTATTCCTCCCCATATTCTACTCAAACTCGTTTCATCACTTGCATCTCTATATGTTGCCCATTGCAATGAAAAACTTTGTGATGGTCCATCTTCAAAAACAAGAAATTCATTCTGTTCCACATCAAATTCCCCAACACCTCCTGGAAAGAATGGATCACCCGTGAATTTAGTAAGTATCTCAGCAGCTGCTCTTGAGAATGTACTATGACCTGAAACATAACCTGCAAATGGCGGTGTAACAAAAGTTGGCCTCTGGTAAGGCCACCAATTTTCAATTAATATCCAGTCAACACCAGCTGTTTGAGTTGCTGGAATTCCTATATAATCAGGACCTCTCCATACTTTTGCCTTCAATTTATGTAAGTGCTCCATGTTGTCTCCTACTAAAGGATCATCTTCATAAACTAATTCTACAAAATCATCAACCAATTCGAAACCATATGGCGAATAACTTGGTAAATTTTCATCGCTTCTTTGTCCAAGACTAGCAATATATCTTATAGCACTGACGGGTCTTATATAATCATAATATCCCTTTACACTCCAAGCCGTGATAGCAGCATCATGCATTGCTCCTCCCAGCATAAAATAAGTCTTAATATCCCATTCAAGATCACTATAAGATTCTCCCTGTCCTCTATATTTTTTCTCGTTTAATTCGTGGTCATTTATGTAATTAACAATACTAAACCAATGGCCTGGTGGTGTTTCACTATCTGGTCCATCTGCCCAAAACTCAGCAAGCACTCTGGTGTAATCTCCATAAGGAACAAGTTGTTCATCATATGCTTCTCCAGTAACAGGGTTAATATCATGTCCGCCACTTAAATCACCTCCGTTGTTATAATCGTAAAAACTTAGGATGTCATCAACAGTGTCTGGTAACGGTGCGTTATTTCCATTAGATGCTGGAGATATATCAACCATAAGATCATCAGCTGGCTTTAGGTGACTTGACCATTTTAACACCAATTCGAAACCTCTTATATATTCATAACTGTCTTCAGGTGGTTCGTTTAAGTTAATAAATGGAGGTGGACCAGGGTCCAAGTAAACATTATATGTATCTCCATCTTTATCGAACACAGTCTTGTCTTCTTCCGTTAATGCAAAAGGATCAATATTCCCCCATTCAGGTGATAAAAAATCAGGTACTTCGGAAACTGGATTTCCACTCTGATCTACAAAAAGTTCCAAAGATAATTGCTGCCAATTATTAGGATAAGTAATAGAAGGATTGCCAGGATTATCGACTTCTAGTGGAGTGTTTATAGATTCGTAATAGGCATTATCGTATCCTGTAGATTCTCTCGAGCCGTCTTGTAATCCGTATGCAATTATTTGATTCGCGATATAAACACCTAGTGCTCCTGCATCTCCGGTTGAGTAGTCTTCATTTGTATCCATAGGATCATGACCTAAGTCAAGCAAAGTGAAATATGCATTTATGTAAGTAGCACTATAAGATGGAGAATTTTGGAATCTATGAATGAGTAAAGTAAACATGGCATAACTAATAGCTTCTTCTATTTGTTCTTCAGGATCGCCTGATGCTTCGAATCCATCAAATTCTATCATATAGCCATCTATCTCATTTCCAAGAAAATATGGTTTTGCTTCATCTTGAAATATTGTCCATATGTCATACATCATTGCCGATGAATGCCACAAATTTCTGGCATGAACCGTTGGTCTAGCTAAATCATCTCTTATTGCTTGTAATAAGACTTCATTCCATTGTCTAGCAATAGTATGTTGACCGTAACTTTTGCTTGAAATGAATAGGAATGCAATAGCTAGTAAAGGAAACCAAATGAATTTTCTCATTATGCAACGTTTATGTCTTCACAAATCTACATACTATATATGCATTATTATATAATATGCATGACTTTTTTATCTTATATGTATTATATATTATACGAACGCACTAGCCATAATTTCCAGCTAAGGATGTATTCAATGGCTTTTTCTTAGTTTTTGGGCTCGAGCCCAAAATTATTAATGGGATAATAATAATTAATGTAATCGAGAATTGTGATATCTAGTGTTTCGCCTTTTATCCTGTACTTATTAGTTGGTATCTAAAAAGAGCATAATTGACATATACTATAACAAAAGGTATTATTTTTTTGATCCTGCTAAAACCCAACCAAGTAATCCCATAGGAATATAACAAAGAATTAAGTCTACAGGAGCAAACCAAGCGGGACCTGAAATCATTATGTTAGCTGCAATTCCACCTAAAAGAAAAAATCCTCCAATGCCCAGTGAAAACCACAGATTCTTCGTGGTAACAAATTTTCCAACGATAAATGCGCCTACAAGTGTCCCTAAAGCATGAGCTATCAAGGCTAAAAGGTATGAAGATATCGGCAGGAGGTCTTTGAATTTCTCAAAACTATTTACGTCGTTTGGATCAAAGCCATCTGGGTAGTCAATGATATAAGGACCTAGAGATACGAGTCCTCCGTTTATAAATAATCCAACAGCAAGTGCAAGAATAGTAATAAGTATGTTTTTTAAGATAGGGTTCATTAGTTGAGTATTTAATACTAATATAATATAATGTATTGAGATTCACTACGGATTTTGGCATAAAAGTACGAGACCCACTACCTTTTGTTGGCTTAAGGGCCGAAATTACCAAAACTCTCCCACCGCTATAAATGTGAAAAAGTTGTTAAGAAAATGAGTTGTAGCAATGCTTAGCTTAGGTAATCATCAAAGTATTATATATTACATAAAAATATTATATGATATAATTGTAATTAATATATAATTGATATATATTTGATTACGTATTAATTATAGCGTACATATGTAGAATATGTAATTTGTAATTCGTTCATTGACAATAATGCCTAAAACAGCTATTTTGTCATTATTTAGTTTACACTTTGTAACTTTTTTAACTACATTCTAACACATAATGAAAAAAATTAATATGTTTTGGGTAAAAAAGTGGGAAAAAGTGGGAATATATCGAAAAAGTGACATACATTTGATTTGTCAACAAGAATGAAAGAATGGAAATCGCGTTAACCGGCGAATATGATTGTAAGTTAGACGCCAAAGGTCGTCTGAGGCTCCCAGCGGGGCTGTTAAAGCAATTGTCTGTTCTTGAAAGTGATGTTTTTATAATTAATAGAGGTTATGAAAATCATCTGATGTTGTATCCTGAAGTAGTTTGGGAAAAAAAGACGAAAGAAATTAATCAGCTTAACATTAATGTAAAAGATCATCGAAAAGCAATTCGGTATTTTTTCAGAGGTGCAAGTAAAGTGCGAATAGACGGAAATGAGAGAGTTTTGCTCTCTAAAGCACTGCTTGATTACGCTGATATTGAAAGGGAGGTTGTTTTGTTTGCTTATCAAGAACAAATTGAGATTTGGGATAAGAAAGCTTACGAAGAAATGCTTGACGAAGAGCCAGAGAATTTCAGTGATTTAGCTGAAAAAATTTGGGGAGGCGGTTCTCTTTCAGAAGAACAATAAACTAATGGAGTATCATAATCCGGTAATGCTGGAGGAATGCTTGGATGGCTTAGCTATTGATCCTAGTGGGACATATGTAGATGTAACATTTGGTGGTGGTGGGCACTCGAAGGAGATTCTTCGAAAATTAAATGACGATGGTCGTTTAATTGCTTTTGATCAAGATAAAGATGCATTTGCAAATGCTCATTTCGATGATTCGAGATTTCATTTTATTGCATCTAACTTCAGGTATATGAAGCGATTTTTGGATTTTCAAAATCGACTTCCTGTGAATGGGGTTCTCGCTGATCTCGGTGTTTCTTCTCATCAATTTGATGACTTAGAAAGGGGGTTTAGTTTTCGAGATGCCGAAAAGCTTCTTGATATGAGGATGAATCAAGGTCAAGCTTTTAGTGCTGAAAACTTACTTAATGAATATAGTGAGGAGCAGATTGCGGATGTCTTATACATGTATGGTGAGTTGAGGAATAGCAGGCATTTGGCTTCGGCAATTGTCAAAAGTAGAAAGTCTAATAATTTGAGGACTGTGGGTGATTTATTGCAAGTGATTGAAGGGCAAGTGAAGGGCATGAGTAATAAGTTTCTTGCGCAATTATTTCAAGCAATTAGGATAGAAGTGAATGATGAGATGGGTGCTCTAAAGGAGTTTTTGCAAACTTCTTATGATGTTTTGGCTCCAGGAGGAAGATTGGTTGTGATGAGTTATCACTCGCTTGAAGATAGATTAGTAAAGAATTTTATAAAAAGTGGAAATGTCCACGGATTAATTAACAAAGATAAATTTGGCAACATATTTAGGCCCTTTCGACAGGTCACTAAGAAAACTACAACTCCTAGCTCGATGGAAATTTCGACAAATCCCCGAGCTAGGAGTGCCAAATTAAGAGTCGCTGAAAAAAATGAAAGCAACAGTAAAAGCAAAAGGTATTAAGAAGGTAACGTTTGGGTCTGGTCTTTTGACTAAGAACCTAGGATTTATCCTTTTTCTAACTGGATTGGGTTTGCTGTATATAAATAATTCCCAGCGCGGAGAGCGAAAGCAGGTGAAGATTGATAGGATGGAGAAAACTGTCCAAAAATCGAGATGGGAATATTTGAGCCTTAAAAAGGAGTTGATGGAAAAGTCGTCACCTTCTCAATTGGCAAAGGACTTAGAGGGAGAAGTTGTTTTTCCTGAAAAAGGTCCGAGAATTTTAAAAGCTCCTAAAAGCTAGGTTTTATGGATAAGCGCAAGGAATTGTTGACGCGTGTGTACCTGGTTTTTATTTGTTTCGCTATCCTTTCGATAGTGATCATGGCAAAAGTGGTTAAGGTAAATGTGGTTGAAGG
>CAZMKA010000116.1:0-11707 GCA_964566605.1 uncultured Saprospiraceae bacterium
CAATATTATATGCTTTTCCGATACTGGTAAATATGTAGTTGCTCATATGCTTACTGTATAATTACTGAATTTCAAACGCATATAAAGTGTATTCTGTATAAATAAAAAAGTGCCAAAATCATATCGATTTTGGCACTTTTTATACTCTTCTTTAATCTGTGATATCCTTCATTGTACTAGATAGCATCTTCAGCATATTCTTCGATAGGAGGACATGTACAAATAAGATTTCTATCTCCATGTGCATTATCAACTCTACCTACACTTGCCCAAAATTTATTTCCATTTCTTAAATAGCTTATAGGATAAGCAGCCTTTTCTCTAGAGTAAGGTAAATCCCATTTATCAGCAGTTATTAATTCCAAACAATGCGGTGCATTATGCAAAACATTATTTTCCTTATCTGCTGTACCCTCAGCTATCTCATCTATTTCATCGTGGATAGCTAACATTGCATCACAGAATCTATCAAGCTCGTTTTTATCTTCACTTTCAGTAGGTTCAATCATAAGTGTACCAGCCACTGGGAAAGATAAAGTTGGCGAATGGAATCCGTAATCAATTAATCTTTTAGCAAGATCTTCCGCTGAAACATCTAGAGCCTTAAATTTACGTAAGTCTACAATAAGCTCATGTGCTGCTCTACCCTTTTCTCCAGTGTAAAGTATATCATACTTTTCTTCTAGACGAGCTTTCATATAATTAGCATTCAAAATCGCATACTTAGTAGAATTAAGCATCCCTTCCGCTCCTAGCATTCGAATGTATCCATAAGAAATGAGAAGTATAGAAGCTGATCCGAAAGGTGCAGCTGAAACTGCACCCGCTCTTTTACCATCAAGGTTCCTAAGCACGTGATGGCCTGGCAAGTAAGGTGCTAATTTATCATTTACGCAAATTGGCCCCATTCCAGGCCCTCCCCCACCGTGAGGTATAGCGAACGTTTTATGTAAATTTAAGTGACATACATCTGCGTGAATGTGTCCTGGACTTGTTAATCCTACTTGCGCATTCATATTTGCTCCATCCATGTAAACAAGGCCACCATTCGCATGTACCGTATCACATATATCTTTTATTTTAGCTTCGAAAACACCATGAGTTGATGGATAAGTCACCATTAATCCCGCAAGGGTATCTTTATGTAATTCACTTTTTTCTTTAAGATCATTGAAATCAATATTCCCTTCTTCGTCACACTTTACTAGAACGACTTTCATTCCCGCCATAACAGCTGAAGCTGGATTCGTTCCATGTGCAGACGTAGGAATTAAAACCTTGTCTCTATGTGCACCATTATTATCCTTGTGATATGCAACAATGGTTAATAATCCAGCATATTCCCCTTGGGCACCAGAATTAGGTTGAAGCGAACATGCTGTAAATCCAGTAATATCGCTTAAGTACGCACTTAATTCTTCAATCATTTGGATATAACCCTCAACTTGATTTAAAGGAGCAAAAGGATGAATATCAGCAAATTCGCTCCATGAAACTGGCATCAACTCAGCTGCTGCATTTAATTTCATCGTACAACTACCCAATGCAATCATCGAATGCATTAATGATAAATCCTTATTCTCCAAGCTCTTGATGTAACGCATCATCTTACTTTCCGTATGGTAAGACGAGAATACTGAATGTGTCAAATAATCAGTATTACGAGGTACAGGATTATTTACTTTCCCTACTTTGAGGCTTACGCCAAAAATTTCAGCTAAATCGTTTAGATCGTTATCACTTACTGTTTCATCCAAAGCAATTGAGAATCCAGTGTCCGAGTAATAAAAATTAATTTCTTTCTCCTCACTCTTTGATCGAATAGATGCAGATGTTTCTTTATCTGCTCGAACTGCAATTGTATCAAAGATATGTTGATTAACAACGTCGTATCCAGCATCTGCAAGAGCTGATCTTAGCTTTTCTGCTTTTTGTTGAATTGAACTAGCTATTGACTTAATCCCTTGAGGTCCGTGATATACAGCATACATTCCTGCCATGATTGCAAGTAGTGCTTGTGCTGTACAAATATTGCTCGTTGCCTTTTCACGTCGAATATGTTGCTCCCTCGTTTGAAGTGCCATTCTCAAAGCTCTTTTTCCTTGAGAATCTACTGAAACACCTATTATTCTTCCTGGGATAACGCGCTTGAAATCTTCTAATGTAGCAAAATAAGCTGCATGAGGTCCACCATATCCCAGAGGAACACCAAATCGTTGTGTATTTCCTACAACAGCATGTGCTCCTATTTCACCAGGTGCAACAAACAATGCCAAGCTTAATAAATCAGCAGCAACAGTTATGTAAACTCCTTTTTCATTAAGAGACTCAAAATAGTTTTTATAGTCTTGAACTGCTCCTGAGGCAGAAGGAAACTGAACCAATACACCGAAGTACTCTTCTGTGATTTCTACTTTATCCCAATCTCCTCTTACAATCTCTATTCCTAGTGGCAGAGCTCTTGTATCAAGTACTGCAACAGTATGATCATAAACATCATTATCAACAAAGAATTTCTTTATAGGATCTTTCTTGTTTCGCTTGTTCTTTACAGCAAAAAACATAGACATAGCTTCAGCTGCCGAAGTCGCTTCATCAAGAAGTGATGCATTTGCAATTGGCAAACCTGTTAAGTCGCTTACCATTGTTTGAAAGTTCAATAATGCTTCTAGTCTTCCTTGAGCAATTTCTGCCTGATAAGGAGTGTACTGAGTATACCATCCTGGGTTTTGAAATATATTCCTAGAAATAACTGCAGGGGTAATTGTACCATTATATCCTTGTCCTATGTAAGAACGATAAATTTTATTCTTGGATGCCATTCCTTTCAACATTCTGTGGTATTCATACTCACTTAATGCTGGAGGAACATCCATTTCAGATTCTCTTTTAATATCTGCGGGAATAGTTTCATCCATAAGAGTATCTAGAGAATCAAGCCCTATTTTCTCGAGCATTTGCTTCTTTTCTTCTGGAGAAATACCAATGTGTCTTTGTTCGAAATTAAACATCTTCAAAATTCAGTTTAGATTAAAGTAATTAAACTAGCTAATTAGTATTAGTTGTAATTATGGTAAAACTTGAATTTTGTATTAAAACTTTTATTTTAAAAGTTTTCACACACATTAACTATAACATTGTTTTTCAATGCTTTTCGTTGTAGCGGTTTAAACAACAACTTTGTTCTAATACATCAATCAGGTAAAATCCAAACCAAAATACTAATTAATTGCATAAACAAGTAATCAGTAGCAAAGTTTTTTACTTACTAACTTTTAACCTCAATTATGTATCATGCAATCTATTGCCTTACAATACTTAGCTCTGATACCTAATATGGCTAAGACCTAAAATTATTTAATTCAATCTCGGTTTTATGATTGAAAATTAAATAATTGTGTCCAAGTTATTTTGGCTATACTTCTAAACGGTAAATGGGATAAAAAGTTAGTTTATATTGAATGCTTTTTTAATGTCATCAACTCGATTTAACTCTTCCCAAGGAAAAGTTTTAACTTCCATTTCTTTAACTTCACCTGTAATGCTTGTAAATGAAACATTTTTGATTTCTGATTTACGTCCCATGTGTCCATAAGCAGCAGACTCAGAATAAATAGGATTTCTTAATCCCAATGAAGTTTCAATAAAGTATGGACGTAAATCGAACAACTCCAATATTTTATCAGCGATCTCATTATCTTTCATTTCTACATTCGATGTTCCATATGATTGAACATAAATGTTAGTAGGATGTGCAACACCAATGGCGTATGAAACTTGAACTAAAACTTCGTCACATACACCTGCTGCAACTAAATTCTTAGCAATATGTCTTGTTGCATATGCAGCAGATCGATCTACTTTAGATGGATCTTTTCCTGAAAATGCACCACCACCGTGAGCTCCTTTACCTCCGTAAGTATCAACGATTATTTTTCTTCCTGTTAAACCAGCATCTCCGTGAGGACCACCTATCACAAATTTACCTGTAGGGTTCACGTGATATGTTATTTCATCATTAAAAAGATCTTGGATTTCTTTTGACAATTGTTGGCGAACTGAAGGTACAATAATACTAATCATGTCCTCTCTTATTCGGTCAAGCATCGCATTATCTTCTGCAAAATCATCGTGCTGTGTAGAAATTACTATAGAATCTATTCTTTGTGGCTTACCTTCATCACTATACTCTAAAGTTACTTGTGCTTTTGCATCAGGACGTAAATATGTCATTACTTTCTCTTCCTTTCTCACTCTTGCAAGTTCGATTAATAGCTTGTGAGAAATATCAAGTGCCAATGGCATATAATTTTCAGTCTCATTTGTTGCATAACCAAACATCATACCTTGGTCACCTGCTCCTTGATCCTCAGGATTACTTCGCTCTACTCCTTGATTAATATCAGGTGATTGTCCATGAATTGCAGAAAGAATACCGCATGAATTTGCATCAAACATGTATTCAGACTTCGTGTAACCGACTCTTTCAATTACTTCTCTAGCAACGTTTTGAACGTCAATCATGGAATTCGTTTTCACCTCTCCTGCTAACACTACTTGTCCAGTTGTTACCAACGTCTCACATGCAATTTTACTTGTAGGATCAAATGCTAAATAGTGATCAACCAATGCATCAGATATTTGGTCTGCTAATTTATCTGGATGTCCTTCTGAAACAGATTCTGACGTAAATAGATATGCCATATTATTATTTTTTATAAGGTGACAAAGGTAATCAATGCATAAGAACTTTCCATATGTTATCAAATTTTTATCTTTTCAAAAAACACAAGAAAATTCACTTTTAATTACACAGAAATCATATAACTTCCCTATAAATAAATCAGAATTTATAAAACAACTATTCTCTGCGTAACAACTTGGTCGTCCATCGTACACTTCAACCAATATACTCCTTGAGCCAAATTGGATTGATATGTATATGAGTTCGATTGGTTAACGAGCTCTTTACGAACTATTCTACCTTCCGAAGAATATATTTCAATCGTTTCTAAAAATCCTCCTTCAAATGATAAATTGAAATCACCATTATTCGGATTAGGATACAACTTCAAAGAGCTAATTCTTTGGGGCTCGACCCCACTTACAACAATTGAAAAATCAACAGATTCAGCATCACTACAATCACCATTAGCACATTGCAAACTCAGTGTATAATCACCTTCTTGCAACACTAAGAACGTATCATTTGCCATAGGAATAACAAGGTCATCAAGTACGTAAGAACAATCGAAATCATCATCAGTTAAATTCATCAAAAACAACGTATCCTGGTTGATTTCGTAACTCAATTGAACATTAGGATAAACTAATACATCTACGAAAAAATCAAAGCTATCCGTACACATTATTTCATCCGTAACGGTAACGCTGTGGGTGCCCCCAAAACTAATTTCTGAGTTGTTCGTGTTGCCTGAATTCCACTCGTAATTATACTGCGAATCCAAAGGCATTATTAGTGTTGAGTCTCCTTCACAAATACTAAAATCATATGAAAACAAAGGCGCAGGTAATGCACGTTCACTTATTTCAAATTCATAATCCTGTACGCACCCAAAATCATTTGACACCGTGACAGAATACTCTCCTGGAGTAGCTAAAATAGTTGAACCGTTCGATCCAGTGGACCAAACGAATTTATACGTCGGAATTTCAGATATAATTTCTGTGGTATCATTCACACATATTAATTCATCGTAAGTAAATCCGGTCTCTACGTCGGGATAAATCTCCACATAAAATGAATCAATCGAGAGACAAGAAATTTCATTATCGGCATAACCAGTTATGTAAAAGTAATCTCCTTGAGTCGAAGTTGTAAAGTTGGATGTGTCCAAAACACCGGTAGGCGTGAACCATGTGATGTCGTATATTTCGGGAGAAACCACTGAATTGACCGTAATTTCTTCATAAGAACAAATACCTGAAGTATCAACAATTCCTTCTACATTCACTTCAGGAACTTGGTACAATGTTACCGAATCACTGATTGAAAACAGGCAACCTTCTATTGATTCAACATTAAACTCGAACACATTCAATCCCATATCAAAATTATCCGCTGGAACTACAAAATTATTCAAGGCTATACTAATACCTTTGGGCGTAAGCCAATAAAAATCACTAATTAAATCCGAAGAAATCGTTGCATTAAGAAGAATTTCATCCGACGAACATAACTTATTATCCATATTCGATTGTAGTGTTATAGATGGCACATAAACATTAAAAGTATCATTGTAAACACAGCCTCTTTCACCTATAATTTCAAAAGAAATATCAGTAGATTCATTAATCACAGTTGTTGCAAAAGGATCATCAGGAATTCCTGATAAATTCCATTCTACAGTGAACGAATCTTCTACGATCTCATTAAGAGGTAAAGCTTGGTGAAAATCAAGTATTTCGCCAGCACAAAGTGTTTGATCTGTTACAAACTCTTCGACAATTACATTTTCTATATCTATTATAAATGTATCTTGGAAAGTACAAGTAGCTTGAGAATAAACAGAATAGCTAATTGTATCATCATCAGTTCCATTCCAAAAAGCATTTTGATTGTTATCTACATTAGTTGAATTCCAATCAACAGCAAATGATCCCAAAATATATTGATCAAGATCAACGATTTCATCCATCTGAATACTATCATTCATACACACAGTTGTCGTTGATGGACGAGGAATTTCTATAGATGGATATACGTCAATTATGATATGTATTTCTGATAATTGACATCCAGTTTCATCAAACTCTTTTACAAAATATTCCGCTTGAATAATCGTATCCGTAAGATTCGTCAAGTTCACCTCTAATGAAGATCCGCTTCCTGAAAAATTATTCTCCAAGTTATCTACTGCAGGTGTAGTCCAAAAATACCTACTTGATCCTTCGCTAAATAAAACCGTTGCCACTTCATTACATGTTATTATATTATAGCTCGTATCAATAGGATTCGACTGACATTCAACAAAATACGTTTGGCATTCAGGTAAATCATTCAAGCAATAATCATTGATAAAATTATCGTTAGCAATAAGTCCATCAGCGAAAGTAAACATGCTTATTTCAAGATCAGCTTCTTCTGTTGCAATAAGATCAAAGCAGATTTGCCAAGGACCTTGTGAGTTCGAACAGTTTAAGCCATCACCACCTGAATCTTCAGGATGTTCATTAGTCTTGTGAGCAAACCAACCAGGTGGAAGTAAATCACCAGTTACTACAGGAGATCCTGCACAGTTCACTTCAGTCGAGTGACAAAGATCAAGCAAAGCTCGTTGATTATAGCTCATGAAAACATTATTATTATCAACATTTACATTTACATCGTCGTACCAATTCCATGAGATATTTTCATTTACGGATTGGATAATACTTGATTGAATTGGCATTCCTAGAGAGTCAAAAGAATTATCACTCCATCCCATTCCGAAAGACGGAACAATCCCCTGTACCCATTGACAATCGGAAAGTTCTCCAGGTTGATAGGCAGGTAAATCATAGCAAAAAGATATAACTTCTTGAGGTTGAAAAGGACCTGATAATAAAGATCCCATTGATGTATTTGTTACTCGCAATCTATCATCAGTAGAACATGCACTAATTTCTTCTTGTTCCACACATATATTAACAAATCCACCTTCTTCTTCCATAGAACTAACAATAAGATAGAATGTACCAGACGATGGAACATTAAATCTTAAAAAGCTATCGTCAGTAACAAATGCATATTTAATATCATGCACTATAAAATCATTGCAATCGTTCGAAGAAGCTAATGACACATAGTATCGAGCATCATATGCCTCACCAAATGTCAAACTAATTGTTGATTCTTGATTAATTTCAAATGAATACCAAACAGATGGATATTCGTTCAAAACAGGAATAAATGTATTTTCTTGAGTTGCATTATATGTACATGCAGCAAAGCACGTTTCTACTTGAGTTGACAACATTCCAAGAGAAATTGCCTCATGACAGAAATCGTTTTCGTTACATGTTGCAGGCGCATCTTGAAAATCAATACAGAGTTTGAAATTTCGTGTTTGTTCAGCAGCAAAGATCGCTGACATAAATACAAATTCTATTGAATCAGGAATTGAAATTTCTTGAGCAAATCCATCATTTATAGAACATATTTCTTCGAGTTTTATAAAGTCATTCGTACATCCTTGTGGGAAATAACCGATAGAAAATTCATAATGCTCAGAGTTAGTGAAATTTTCAAAAAGCACTTCAGGATTTGGGAAAGCTTCCCTTCTTATTTTGTACCAATTCTCTGTTTGAGTAGCCGTTTCATAACAATCAATATCACCCGGAGCTGTTCCGCCTACTGCACTAGTTCCTCCTATACATGATTGACCAGGAGTAAGTTCGTATGCTGTACAAGGTGAAGCATTGTAAAATGGATTTGGATAATTCCCGTTAATTGTCAACTTAAATTTGTCTGTAAAATTCGCATTGTTACCCACTACAACTAAATATTCTGTATTCGGCATAAGATCAGTGACCGTCATTCTTGCATCTTCTACAGTTCCACAAAATTGATTTACCCAAATGAATTCTTGAAGGCAGGTATTATTTTGATGATAGGCAAAACCTAGAAATACATCGGTTTCACTTCCCAGCGAGTCAAGTGTTATTTCAACAGATTGTAATTCTGTACCCGAATCAAACTCATAATACTTCAACTTATTACTGAAATCACAGCCTGGTAAATCAGTCGTGTGAAGTGCGTGAAAAAGATCAACTTCCGTTGGTTCTCCGTTAACCGTTATAATTTCAGGAAAACAGCGCAATGTGTTTTCATCTGCGATAAGTTGATTAATGCATAATTCAAATTCCGGAGTATCATCATTTTTGGATGAAACTACGATGTAATAATTGATATTTAGATCAAGACCTGTGCTTTGGATATCGTATCCGTCGGATCCATCACAATCAATTTTTCTTGTTACATAAGTACTTGTACATGTGTCGAATGTAAATTGAACAAGTTTTATTTGAAACTCAGCATTGGGGTCTGACGGAGTAACTGATATGTCAGTACCAAAAGCAAGTTCTTCGGTCAATTGGAATTTATACCATACATCTTGGGTGAAGTCTTCGCCACAAGGAAAGGAATCTTGATCTACTTCCGCGTATTGGGTTGAACCCAAAATACAAAAGTTGTCTAGTTCAAGTGTGATTGCGTTACAAGGTTCATCGTTAGCCGGTGGAGGCGTATCGTGTTGACTATGTAAACAAAAATCAACATTCCCGCCAAGATTATCTTCTACTTCTAAAACAACGTAGTATTTTACACCTTCCTCTAAAACACCTGCCCCTATATAGTTATTGACACCACAAGCAATTTCTATAAATTTCTCTTCATCGCAATCGACTGTTGTAAACTGAATGATGGAAAAATAGACATTTTCAGAAGTTTCATGATTAGCATTAATTACAACATTCAATCCATCGGAAACGAAAGTAAACCACAGATTATTAGGAGCACTTGTTGGGTTACAAGAAGTTGAAGGTTCAGAATAAACCGCATTTTCAAAAGAAAATTCAGCACAAAAATTTTGTGGCTCGTCTATTTCATAAGCAAGTTCACATACTTGCTGGGCCTGCCCACCAAGTGCAAAAACTAAAAAGGATAAGATGTATAACACTCTGCTCATAATTCTATATTTGGATGGGTGTAGGAAAAGAGGTAATCTAAAATGTATTCTATTCCCTTCATAAACAATATTCTATACATAGTAATAAAACTCTATATAGAATTGCATGACACTCATCTTGGTTATTTTGTAGATTGAACACATAACACATTAAATAAAATCATAATACAAAATGGTCTATCTACGATGTATATACAGCATAAATCGTACCAAAAAGTGTGGCACTAACAAGATTAAGAGAGGGTTTCCTTTTTAGTGATAAAAAGGGAAAGTGGAGTTGTGATACGCAATAGATTAGTTAAAGCGTAGGTTAATAGTATAATAGTAATAAATTATGATTTGGGTTTTATGGGGAAGGGGTTTGACCATATTAAACCAAGTTTAGCCTTATATTTAACTACTCTAGAAAAATCAAAGATAGCGATTCACTTATTATCAATTCTATAGTTTTTTTTTAATGAACTTGGTAGAAGTGAAAATGAAAATAACGATTAAAAAAGAAATTAAGCTTTTGAATAATAAAGTCCAAATTACATTTGTAGAAGTTTTTAATCCACTCATAAACAAAAACAAAATTAAGTATTCATGGTCAACAGATTTTTTTGTGAAAAAAATTATCGCCGATGATTGTGTTATTATTTCAAGGCACGTCGGCTCTATTGATGCCACAAATTATATTCGATGTACTTACGAGCAAAGTAACAACAAGATAATAATGATTATAAGGCCTCATTTCAGTTCTTATTTTAATTTAGTTCTTATTGGAGGTGGACTTTTTATCGTATTTAATGCTTTAATTGGAAATATATATTTATCATCACTTGTTGCTATTACAGGAATTTTAATTTGTCTTTCATTAATACTGTTAGGTAGAAATAAAGAGCTTAACGAGATATATGCAATAATTAAACTTCTTTACAATCAGCATGAAATAGAGCTTGAAACCTTAGAAGATATATAGTATTTGAAATACTTTTCATACTCCACCTGATCCCGGTTGATATGAATTTCTTAGCAAATGAAAAGTATTTTTTCAAATTGAAAGCAATAGCATATCTAAGCAAGGAGAAAAAAATCAAGAGTGTTTTTATTTTAGGGAATCATTATACGATTAATAGTTATTTTTGAAACTTCTAAATCAATCTAAAAATGAAGATATTCTGTATAGGAAGAAATTATGCGAATCACGCCAAGGAAATGAACAGCCCTGTTCCTTCTCAACCTATGGTATTTATGAAACCACCTACTGCCTTATTAAAGAACAATGACGACTTCTATTATCCAGATTTTACTAAGAATCTGCATTACGAAGTGGAAGTGGTTTTGAAGATAGGAAAAAATGGGAAGCAAGTGGATGCTCCGTTTGCGAAGTCATATATAGATTCCGTAGGATTGGGTATTGATTTTACGGCTCGAGATATTCAAGCGAAATGCAAGGAGAAAGGACATCCATGGGAAATTGCCAAGGGATTCGATAATAGTGCGGTGATATCTTCCTTCGTGTCTATGGACGAAGCGATCAACGAGAATGGCAACATTGAATTTAGTTTGAAGAAGAACGACGAGATTGTCCAGCGTGGAAATACGACTGATTTGATATTTGATTTTGAGACATTGATTGTACATGTTTCGAAGTTTTTCAGTTTACAGAAAGGGGACTTGATCTACACAGGGACGCCAGCGGGTGTGGGGCCAGTGGTGATCGGCGACGTTTTGACTGGATATATAGAAGACAAGGAGATGTTTCGGTGTGTGGTGAAATGAGTAATGTGTAATTAATAATTAGTAATGTGTAATTAGTAATGAACAATTAGTAATTAGTAATGTGTAATGAATAATTAGTAATTAGTAATGTGTAATACCGGTAAGGCGTGGGAACGTTATGTTTTGATTTTTTCGAATCATAGTTTACCTAGATTAGGTGTGATTAATAATTAGTAATGAGTAGTTGACAATGTGTTAATTGTTAATGCCTAAATAACGTTGACCGGTTTTAAATAATAATTTAATTTAATACG
>CAZMKA010000117.1:0-11657 GCA_964566605.1 uncultured Saprospiraceae bacterium
CATGTAGCCCCTGCTGAAATATTTACTGTATAATCCTCTACTTCGCCATATTCGAAAGTTTCACATGGTGTTGAATATTCGTTCCATAACATTGAAACACGCATTCTTGTATCACCTGATAATGTAGAACTCGGAATAGATATAGAACCATTTACAGCAGCTGTCCCTGAACCTTGGAAAAGTAACTCTCCTGTATCATCAAAGTCTAAGTCACCATTAAGATCAATCCACACACTCCAAAATTCCGCATATGTAGTTCCTGCAAAACCTGGTGTTAATGTAATTCCATACGTAGAACCTGCATCCATGTTTACAGTTGTATTTGTATAATCTCCATAGCCATTATCATTACCTGAATTGTTTGTTACGTTTGCTATAGAAACAGTTTCAATCCATTCATATGCGGTATTTGTTCCAGTACTAGAACAATATGCTGCAGGACATGGTGGACAACTACTTCCTCCACAATCTACATCTGTTTCATCACCATTTTGAATTCCATCATTACATGTAGGACATGGCGGACAATTTGGTCCTCCACAATCTACTCCAGTTTCTCCGTTATTCTGAATACCATCGTTACATCCTGGTCCACATGGTGAAAGACATGATGCGTTATTAACAGTGCCTAGAACAACAGCTCCTGGTTGTGGTCCAAATCCCAATGATAAATTTATTCCCACATTTTGAATGTGACAATAACTCATTATCGTTCCTCCTCCTGACGGAAATCCTGGTAAAGAACACGACCCTTCTGTTGATCCTGAACATCCATCTATTGCTGTACTGTTTCCATTCCATACACAGGCATGTGTATGTCTTGATCCTATCAGGTGTCCCATTTCGTGCGTTACAACCATTACTGACCATGAATATGTTGGCACATTTGAATACGTACTATTAATACTTGAAAAACATAAACTGTTATTCACATTGCTTGCACATATTCCTGAAAATCCTGCTGCAATTCCTCCGCTTGCTTGGTATGAAACCAAATGCCCTAAATCTCCATTTATTGATGACGTATTTGATTGAAAATCCGACAACATTCCTGAAGAACTGGTACTTGAATAAGGTGAAGTTCCTGTCCATACAAGTATTTCATTAATTGACATGTCAATTTGGTCGTTAGCATACAATACAATTGATTGGTTGAATAGGCCCGTTACGTAATCTCCTGCTTGAGTTAATCCTCCTTTGTCATTGAAAATATCATTATCAACTTCTATATATAATCTGATACAGTCACCAACATCTTTATTAGTATGTTCGTAATTTAATTCTTCTTGTGTGTAAACATAGTCATCATCTGGTGTTTCACAAGAGAAAGGATTGGTGATGTTTAAGTCACTATCTTTATATATCAAATGCTCCATTTCTCGAGCTTGATCTGGTTTTGCAATCACAATATTTCCTTCACTAGAACTAATTAAACCCATTATTTCTTCAGGGAAAAAGCTGATTGCAACAACTGATTGTATATCATCTTTAATCATTCCTTTATAATGTACCCCGCCGCGATAATCAACAACTTTTCCTGTTGAGCTTTCACGCATGATAAATTCTTCTGTAAAAATATTATGTCGCATTAATTGAGTTTTAATCACACCTTCAGGAGTTGGAACATCAAGGAAAATATGACTTGGTTTTTCAGCCCATATGGTTCTCATTTCATTGATATCCAATTGAACAATCGAGGCTTCCGATAACACTTCTCTATCAATATCCAAACTAGATGGATCAGTGTTTAGAGATTGGAAGGTTTGAAAAGGAATAAATTTTTCTCCATTGGTAATTTCTTTTTGAATGTCTAAAGAGACTTGATTTTGAGCCGAAAGTAGTAAAGGTAAAATCATTGAAAATAGTAGAATAGCTTTTTTCATAATAATAAACTGTTTTGTAGAAGCATGGCTTCAGGTTCGAAAAAATGTGACACTTTTTACGTTAAATGGAATTTGCTTTTAAGAGTATTTCGTTGTTATATATATGTAACTGTAAGGCTAATATATAATTTTATTTACGACAAAGTCAAATTTTATTAAGAAAATATTAACATCTTTTTAAACTTGAAAGATGATTAGATTTAAAATGCCTTTTTGAGTCAATAAAGTTTAATTAGCCATTTATATATCTGATAAATATCAAGAATGCGAGTTAATGTTATTCTCTTTTTAGAGGACGTGAAATTTAATTGTGCTGCTATGCTACTTATTTTTTTATTATAAAGTTTAGTATAATTTTTATTTCCATGATCCTTAAATGTACTTTTGATTTAATAATCATTTCAAGCATAAAAAGCCTTATATGAACTATAAACATACAGTCAAAGATAGATTTCTTAAATACGTTCAAGTTGATACAGAAGCGGATCCTTTTTCCGACACAATTCCCAGTACAGCTAAACAGAAGAATCTTTCTGAAATATTAGTGGAAGAATGTAAAGCAATGGGAATAGATGCATTTACTAATGAATACGGATATGTTTATGCGACAATCCCTAGGAATACAGACAAAGCAGTTGATGGAATATTTTTTTGCTCTCATGTAGATACTGCTCCAGATGTAACGTGTAAAGATGTTAAACCTATCTTGCATGAAAATTATCAAGGACATGATATTGTTTTACCTGATGATAATACCCAGGTAATTAGTCTTAAAAATCATAAAAATTTATCCGCGAAATTAGGACATGATATCATTACAGCAAGTGGTCTTACATTGTTAGGGTCTGATGATAAAAGCGGTGTTGCCATAATCATGGACGCACTATATCAATTAGTTCAAGCTGGTGATGCTATAGAACATGGAGATGTAACAGCTCTATTTACAACGGATGAAGAAATAGGTAGGGGAGTAGTGAAAGTTGATACTAATCTTATTCCTGCTAAGTTTGGGTACACACTTGATGGCGGTGATTTAGGAGAATTTAGTAATCAGAACTTTTCCGCTGATGGTGCTGAGTTAGTGATTACAGGTGTGAGTGCACACCCTGGATATGCCAAAGGCAAAATGGAGCATTCAATGAAAATAGCTGCTGAAATTATAGCTGATTTACCTAAAACTGAATTCTCCCCTGAAACTACTTCACAAATGGAAGGTTTCATCCATCCCAATCATATTGAAGGTGGTTTAGAAACGACAACTGTGAATTTCATTCTCAGAGATTTTAAAACAAGTTTATTAGAGGATAAAGCTAATATTATTAAAAACTCAGCTGATAAAATTCTTAAGCAATATCCCAATTCCACATACACACTTACAGTTAAGGAACAATATAGAAATATGTTTGATATTGTAAATCAGCATCCACACATCACAGAATTAGCGATTAATGCAATGAAGGATGTTGGGGTTGAACCCAAAATTAAGCCAATAAGAGGAGGGACTGATGGCGCTGTGCTTAGTTTCAAAGGTTTACCTTGCCCTAATTTATTTGCTGGGCAACAAGGGATTCATTCTAAACAAGAGTGGACAAGTGTTCAAGATATGCAGAAGGCTGTTTTAACTATTCTGAAAATTATTGAATTAAACGCCAAAAGGTAATTATGCTAGAGCTAACGCTTAATTTACCAGACACGGATTTACCTCGAATAATAGTAATTGGAGCTGGTTTTGCGGGACTTACTTTTGCTAAAAAAATGGCTAATAAACCTTATCAAATTGTTGTGTTTGATAAAAACAATTTCCATCAATTTCAACCGTTGTTTTATCAGGTTGCAATGGCAGGTTTAGAGCCTAGCTCGATCTCATTTCCTCTCCGTAAAACATTTCAAAAAGCAAAAAATGTATTTATACGTGTTGCTGAAATGGAAAGTGTTGACACTGAAAATAAGTTGATTTGCACAGATCAAGGAAATGTAAGCTATGATTACCTTGTAATAGCTACAGGTGCAGTAACCAATTATTTTGGGAATGAAAAAATAAAGAATAATTCTTATGGTTTGAAATCGGTCGGTGAGGCACTCGATATTCGAAACCAAATTCTCACTGATTTTGAAAAAGCTTTACAAGTTCCGTCTTATGATGAAAGACAAGGTTTAATTGATGTTGTAATCGTTGGGGGAGGTCCTACTGGCGTAGAATTAGCAGGTAGTCTAGCAGAATTAAAAAAATACATTTTACCTAAGGATTATCACGAATTAAACGCTAAAGAAGTCGACATTTATCTTATTCAAGGAGGCCAGAGATTACTTTTGGGGATGGATCCCAAATTAGGTGAAGCAGCTAAAGATTATTTGGTTGAAATGGGTGTTCATGTAATGTGTAATACTAGAGTTACGGATATTGAAGATGGTCATGTTATTATCAAAGATGGAACAAAAATAGAAGCTAATAAGGTAATATGGGCGGCAGGTGTTACCTGTGAAGAAATTTTGGGTTTAACCCAAAATAATTACCAAAGAGGAAATCGATTAATTGTAAATCAATTTAATGTACTGAAAACAGACTCTTCCATCTTTGCATTAGGTGATGCTGCTTTTCTCGAAACAGATGAATATCCAAAAGGATTTCCGCAAATCGCACAACCTGCAATACAACAAGCTAGTAATCTTGCTAAAAACATTAAAAAGCATGGTATTGAAAATAGATCAAATTGGAAAGCTTTCAAGTATAAGAATTTAGGAACAATGGCAACAGTAGGCAGAAATAAGGCTGTTGTCGAACTTCCAAAAATGAAATTTAAAGGATTCTTTGCTTGGTCTATGTGGCTAGCCGTTCATCTATATGCACTGATAGGCGTACGGAATAAGTTATTTGTAATGATTAATTGGGTGTGGAATTATTTAACCTATGATCAATCATTAAGGCTAATTATACGTCCTAAGTCGGCTCAGAAAAATAAAAAGTAATACCAATTCTGTTTTAAGATTTCACTTTAGTTTCAAGAATTATAAAATCAAGTACAAGGCAGAAAACGCAAGGATAGCCCAAGCTATCATGAGTATTTCTAACGAAGTAATTGCTTTTAGAATCTTGAAAATAATTGAAATTCTAAAGCAAATATGGGATCAAATTCGAAATAGAAAAGTGTTCTGGAAAGTTCTAGAAATAAAAAAGGGTAGGATTCAAGCGAACCTTGATTTCCTACCCATTAACACACCATGAAAAACTTTATCTTAACAACACTTAGTTGTCGGTACAAATATATAAGCTCTTTTGATTAGCACAAAGAAAAATCTCATTAAAATTTCTTAAAAATTAGTTAAAATTTCATTAACATTGAAAACCAAGCTTTTATAGGTTTATTTTATTGAAATTCCTAGCAATTCCATTCTTGGTTCTAACTTAAGACTATTTTCAATTATATTATTTGCCTCTTTTAAATGTTTAGATGTTAATTGATCAATTGAATTGCCACCTGAGATATTTACTTTTATAGAACTTAATAAAGAAGGAAGGTCATTGTTCGTTTCTTTGGGATATTCGTCAAGAGAAATATAGGATAGATCATACGTATCCTTTAAGTATTCTTTTATTTCGTTCAAAGATTTGAAGTCATCGATTAATCCTATTTCTTTAGCTCGAGCACCAGTATAGATTCTTCCCTCAGCAATTTCTTTTACTTTCTGAATATCGATACCTCTTCCTTCACTAACTTTCTCAACAAAAGTCTCATAAATGAATTCAGTCTCTCTTTGATACTTTGCTCGCATCTCTGGACTGAGTTCTACAAAAATGTCAGGATTAGGACTGTAATCACTTGTACTAAATTTAACATGATTTACACCCACATGTGTTTCCATAGTTTCTTCAAGATTAGGGAATAACATAAAAACACCAATTGATCCTAATACACTATTTTCATTTGCAAATATTTTGTCGGAATTCATCAAAACATAATAACCTCCGCTTGCGGCCACATTTCCCACAGAAGCGATTACTGGAATACCCTTATTTTTTATTTTTTCAACCTCATTCCATATATCATCACTTGCAAATGCGCTACCTCCACCTGAATTAACACGAAGAATTACAGCTTTGTAATCATCTGATTCGTTAATCTTTTTAAATTCTTTTTTCAAGTTGTTGGACGAGATTTCATCTCCATCAACATTTATTCCACCTTCCATTACTACATAAGCTACATTATCTCTTT
Organism: uncultured Saprospiraceae bacterium; assembly: GCA_964566605.1. Lineage (GTDB taxonomy): Bacteria > Bacteroidota > Bacteroidia > Chitinophagales > Saprospiraceae > JAHDFB01. The sequence continues at coordinate 6,098 of CAZMKA010000117.1, forward strand.
TACTCTTAATTGTGCTTCTATTCTTATATTGATTTAGTGTTAAAAAATTCGAAGATTTATAATTGTATTTTGATTTAATTTTTTCTTGAAAATCTTTTTCATAGGAAATAGCATGGATTAATTGTTCATCAATTGCACTTTGGGCTAAAGCCCCTAAATTATTGGCAATAACATTTTCCCAGTACGCTTCACTTTTACCCTTTTCCTTTACTAAAAAACGTATTAGACTTGCATGTAATCCATCTATTAATTCTCTATACTGTTGTTCATTTTCAGGACTTGGTTCCGACTGAGTAAATGATTCAGCGTAGCCTTTAAACTTTCCAGCTTTATAAACTTCCATATTCACATCCCAGTTGTCCAATGCTTCTTTGTAGAAACTTAGGATTACTCGAAATCCAGTCAAACTTAAATTTCCCATGGGGTGAATAAAGCTAGAATCAGCTTGTGTGGCCAACATGAATCCAGGCTGTGTGTAAAAATCTCCATAAGCAAAAACGTCCTTGCCACTTACCTTGAATGTTTTAATTGCTTCCGTTAAATCTATTGTTTGAGTTAAATCCAAATAACTTGTACCATTAATGCTTATTGCTTTAATCTGATCATCACTTTTTGCTCTTTCTATAAGTTGAAGTGCTTCCTTAAAACTAACTGTAGGGCTTTCGCCCAAAGCTTTTAAGAAAAAATTGGTTTCAATCGCTTTTTCCTTCAATCCATTACCAATCGAAATATCGAGAATGCAATCTGAACATTTGACTTTATTGGAATTACTCATCTTCCCCAAATAAACTAAGCCTATTATCGTTAGAAGAATAAGAACAATCATTATGATGCCCAAAATATAAACTAGTCTTTTTAGAAATTTCTTCATAGGTCAAAAGTATAGATAGATTGTCGGTTTAAGATGTTTACTAGATAAATAATTGGAAAAAATGGACGAGTGCGCAACATTTAGCTTCTTTATCATGTCAAATTAAAGAATGAATTTTGAATTTTTTATGTGTAATTGTATTAAAAAGATATATTTAAGCTTTAATATAAAAGGAAAAAAGACTGTAATTGTTATTAATTACGACACTATTTCAGCATAAAATATAATTTGATTATTTTATTGTAAATACCTTGCTTATATTAGCATCTTGGTAATTTAAAAGATTAAACAAAAAATATGGGTAACCATCCAATTGACGCATCTGTTTTTAAAAAATTAAGTACTACACTTTTAGGCTTAATTTTTTGTGTTTATGGTTGGACCCAAATCAGTGTTACGCCAGCTTCTCCTGCCATTACACCAGAACAAATCATAGAGACAGTTTTTCTAGGGGATGGAGTAGAGGTTACTAATATAACTCATCAAGGAGCTATTACTTCAGCAGGCTTTTTTACCGATGGACTTATAGATGTAGGGATTGAAAGAGGTATAGTAATCGGATCTGGAGCAGTTGGTGATGCTAATAATGATGCTGGTTTTTTCGCAAGTAATGATGTGAATGGCCCAACTTCAGATGAAGATTTAGATGCGATTATTGATCCTAATTTTAGTGTCTTTGATGTTTCTCGATATGAAATTACTTTTATACCTGCTGCAGATACATTGAGGTTTAGATATTCATTTGCAAGTGAGGAATATCCTGAATTTAGTTGTTCTTCATTCAATGATATATTTGGTTTCTTTATTACAGGACCTAATCCTGATGGCGGAATGTATAATTCTGAAAATATCGCCCTTGTACCAGAACTTACTGATCCTTCTGGATTAACATTTACTAATTTTGAAGTATCAATAGAAAACGTACACCCTGATGATGGCCCAGCATGTCCAGCTTCATTTGGTGAATATTACAATGATAATAGTGCAAGTGGTTCACTCGCGTACGATGGTTATTTAAACGTATTTACTGCGCAAGCTATCGTTACGCCTTGTGAGGAATATGTAATGAAATTAAAAATCGCAGATGTAGGTGATCCTATCTATGATTCTGCAGTATTTCTAGAAGCGAAATCTTTCGGTACAGGATCAGTTCAAGTTGATATATCTACAGTCTCTTTAGATGGAACAATTGCTGAAGGTTGTAATTCAGCTATACTTACAATTTCTATTCCCTCTCCAAAAGAAAATGACTTTGTTGTAGATGCAGCTATAATTAGTTGTGACGATGGTGCAACGATAGATGTAGATTTTACTGGAATTCCGCCAACTTTTATAATCCCAGCAGGTGAAACCAGCGTTGAATACGAAGTTTTTGCAATTGAAGATGGAATAATTGAAGGCGACGAAAATATATGTTTCGATATTCAAAGAGATATATGCAATAGGGATACAGTAATTATTCAAGTCGTTGAAACACCTCTGGAGCAACCTATAATTCCTAATGATACGCTAATATGTCAGGGAGAAATGGTGAATCTTACGAGCACATTGCCTCCTTCTTTCGTACTACCGCCTTCACCGATGTTCAGTACGGATGAAACAGTACAAGTAAATCCTGAATTTGTAGAATTTACTATTGATGTAGAAGTTGATGGTGTATTCCCTGAATATATCGCACCTAATTTAATACAAAGAATATGTATTGATTCTGTCGAACATCCATTATTAAATGATTTTGACTTTTTCTTAATTACTCCTAGTGGCTTTTTCTTGGAATTATCAACAGATAATGGGAAAGGATCGCCCGAAGGTAAAATGATAAATACTTGTTTTACACCAGGTGCACTTATTAATGTAAATAATGGTAATCCGTTAGCTGGTGATTATTTTCCTGCTATGCCAACATACACAGGTGATTTCCAATTGGAAGGAGTATGGGAGGATTTATATGGTGAAGATAGTGAAAGTAACGGTACTTATTCATTAGTATTTATAGATGATGAAATGGGCGGACTTGGTTTTGTTTCAGGTTGGTCAATTACTTTCCAAGCTCTATATAATTTAAGTTATGAATGGTCTTCTGACATTGACGGTTCTATATGTGAGAATTGTGAGAACGTGGAATTAGAAGTTGATGAAACAACAACTTATTATCTTGAAGTTACTGACAGTTATGGATGTAGTTTAGTTGATAGTTTTACGGTAGAAATTGTTGATTTAGCAGCCCCAGTTGAAAATTTTGTTTGTGATTCTGTAGCTCCTCAATACATATATGTTACATGGGATTCAGCTCCAGGTGCAACTGGATATGAAATCTTTATTCCAGGAGTTATTGATCCACCATTAGATATAGGTGATGTGAATGAATGGGCAGTCTCTACAGGCCTTGATCCACTCACAGATTATAACATTACAGTTACTCCATTAGGAGGTTTATGTGGAGGACAGAGTACAACCATTACTTGCAGTACACCTCAATGTGAAGTAGATGAGCTTGTAATTGAGACGCTGACAAGCGTATCTTGTAATGGACTTTCTGATGGTCTTTTAGATGTTGTCATAACTGGTAATTTTCCTCCTTTTACTTATACTTTCCGAGGCGAGTCTACAGCAGATGGATTGTTTGAAAACTTAACAGGAAGTGTTGCTAATGAAGATACATTATATATTGAAGATTTAACTGGTTGTATAAGTAAGTATCCTATTGTGATACCAGAACCTAATCCTTTAGCAATTAATTTTATCAATAAACAAGAAATACAATGTTTTGGATCTGACGATGGTGCCGTAACAGCTCAAGTAACAGGAGGTACAGGCCCATATGAATTTATGTGGGAAAGTGGCAATATGACTGAAACAGCAACTGGTTTAGATAGTGGTTCAGAATCAGTAACAATAACAGATGAAAATGATTGTATAATTATTGGTTCAATTTCTTTTGACGAGCCAACAGAAATAACAGGCACATTTGTAGCAGCTGATGTTTCATGCTTCGGTGGAATGGATGGTGAAGCTGCAATTAACCCATCTGGAGGAACAGTCGACTCGAATTTAGATTATACTTACTTATGGGATGATCCGTTAGCTCAAACAGGCTTTATTGCTGATAGTTTGGCAGCTGGGACTTACATGGTTACAGTTTCTGATTTAAACGATTGTACTGGAGTCGTTGAAGTTGTTATTAATCAACCAAATGAAATAGTCACATCTGTAGTAGGTACAGATGTATTGTGTTTCGATTCAGTAAATGGTACTGGAACTGTAACAGTCATGGGAGATAACCCGCCGTTCGAATTTGAATGGGATAATGGAGAAATAACAAATCCAGCTACTGGCTTAATGGTTGGTACTCGATACGTAACTGTGACTGATGCAAATGATTGTGAAGCTATTGATAGCGTATTGATAGCTGCTCCTGATTCAATAATTGTTGATTTTGTAATTGATTCTACAACTTGTTTTGACACAAATGATGGAGCAATTTCTTGGACTACAGTTGGAGGTGTTGAGCCTATTACCGTTTCAATCAATGGCTTGGTAGTTAATTCGCCTATTGAAGGTCTTCCTGCAGATGAATATTGCCTTGAATTTCTAGACGCAAATCTGTGTTCAAAAATAATTTGTGTTGATGTTTTTAGACCGCAGGAAATTGAAATAACTGAGACGATATTAGAGGAATCCTGCTTTAATGCAACTGATGCCTCCATAGATATTACAGTTTCTAATGGCGACGCTCCATATATTTTTGCTTGGGAAGGCCCAGGGATGTTTACAGCAAACACTGAAGATTTAACAAATATTGATAGTGGTCCATATAGTGTTACGGTTACTGACTCCGACGGATGTACAGCTACTGCGCAATATGTGCTAGATGAACCTGAAGAGATCTCAATAATTCAGGACATTTTCAATATACAATGTAAAGGAGAAAATACTGGGTTTATTACCATCGCAGTCAATGGTGGAACTGAACCATATGAATATGAATGGGTTGGACCCAATGGTTTTACAAGCGATCAAGAAGATATTGTAGATCTTTTTGCTGGAAATTATACATTGATTTTTAGTGATGCAAATAACTGTATAATCCAATTGGATTATGAAGTTCTAGAACCCGACCAAGCTATTCAATCAAATATTACGGATGATGATGAAATATGTTTTGGAGCAACGAATGGTGTAGCTAGTGTAACACCGGCAGGAGGAACTTTGCCATACGACATTACATGGAGTAATATGAGTAAATTTACAAATATCAATGGCCTGTCTCCTGGTTTATATACGGTTACTATTGTTGACGGTTCTAATTGTCAAGTAGTTGATTCAGTCGATATTATAGAATTACCAGAAATTATAATTGAAACAGAAGCCGAAAGCTCTTTATGTTTTGAGTCCTTGGATGGTTCAGCAGCAGTTTCACAAATTACGACAGCAGGTAATGTCCAAGACTTAGATGATTTTACATATTTATGGACTTCTTCGCCTAATCAGTTTGAAGTTGAAGCTATTGGCCTCAAAGGTGGGCAAGATCTACAAGTAATAGTTACAGATGGATTAGGCTGTACTTCAGTTGCTCAAGTTGAAATTCCTACACCAGATCCAGTAAGCGCAAGACTTGAATTTATTGATTCTATTAGTTGTGCAGACGGTGATGATGGAACAATCGTAATAGAAGGAACAGGTGGAAAT
>CAZMKA010000118.1:0-11574 GCA_964566605.1 uncultured Saprospiraceae bacterium
ATAATACTTAATTAGCTTATAAACAACATTTTAGGGCACTTATGAATATGCCTAAATGATTGATGAGGATACAGAGATTATTTAATAAGATTTTGAATTAAAATAAATCAATTCTTATTCTTTGATATGTATTCATTCACGATACTTACTAATTTATCAAGTTGTTCATTCCTCGACAAGTTAGTGTTGTCTATCAATAATGCATCTGTTGCCTGTTTTAAAGGGGAGTCTTGCCTTGTACTATCTATATGGTCTCTTTCCAGCAAGTTTTTCTCTACCTCTCTTAAAGTCGTTTCTACACCTTTAGATTCCAATTCATTAAACCGCCGGTTTACTCTAACATCTATGTTAGAAGTCATAAAAAATTTTAAATCCGCATTTGGGAAAACAACAGTTCCTATATCTCTACCATCCATAACTACAGATTTACCTTCAGACATCTTTCGTTGTAAGGCAACCATTTTACTTCTTACTGAGGATATTTTTGCCACAGGACTTACAATATTGTTAATTCTGTTTGATCTGATAAACTTCTCAACGGGCTCATTATTTAAGTGAATAATCTGATGGCCATCAATGTATTTAAAGTCAAGTTTTATATCATCTAATGCTTTTGAAACATCTTTCGATGAATGAATGTCCGTATTGTTTCGTAGAAAGTATAAAGAAACCGCACGATACATAGCACCTGTGTCAATGTAGATGAAATCAAAATATTCTGCAAGGGCTCTAGCAATTGTGCTTTTTCCTGTTGAAGAATATCCATCTATAGCTATAGTAATTATTTTAGCCAAAGACAAAAAATTGTAAACGGTTAAAGATTGTTTCGAAAATAATTCATGTGTATATATAAAAAAAGGTTTTGACTTAATCAAAACCTTTTCTTTTTAATATTCATCTTCGTTAAAGAGGAAATCATCTTTCCTCGGATAGTCTGGCCATATGTCTTCCATTGACTCGTATATTTCTCCTTCGTCTTCCATTGCTTGTAGGTTTTCTATAACCTCCAATGGTCCACCAGATCTAATTGCGTAGTCAATCAATTCATCTCTTGTTGCAGGCCATGGGGCATCTTCTAAGTGGTGCGCTAATTCTAAAGTCCAATACATTCTTAATGATTAATTATTCACTATCTAAATTGATAATTTCGCAAAAGGGTTCCGAAATATGCTGCAAAACTATTATTTTTTTTAAATTTTCCAATTTTTACTTTGCTTTTTACTTTTTTTAACTAAAGTATAACAAGTCTTAGACGTTTGGAAACTACTGATAACACTGATTATTATAGCTTTTCATAATATTATATTTACTAGAATTTTATTTTATCTATTTCATTTTACTAAAATGTGTTCATTATCGTCTCACTATAAGTAATGAATTAACTAGAATTTTCTCTTTTGAAAAATCTTGATTAAAGTAAAAATCTTCATGGCATAAAAAAAGCCTTTGGAAGTAATTCCAAAAGCTTTAAATATTAATCTTACTTGTAATCTACTATATAATTAGCATAGCATCTCCATAGCTATAAAAGTTATATTTCTCTTTAATAGCTTCTTGATATGCTTCCATTGTAAATTCAATTCCTGCAAAAGCCGATGCCATAATCACCAAACTTGACTTAGGTAAATGAAAATTAGTAAGCATCATATTCGCTATCGAGAATTCATGTGGTGGATAAATAAATAAATTTGTCCAACCATTCGAAGGCTTTAGATTGTTCGTTGCACTCACGGCAGATTCTATCGAACGCATACTAGTTGTTCCAACAGCACATACATTTTTACCAGCCGCTTTAGCTTTATTCACTTTAGCAGAACATACATCATCTATTTCGAAGTATTCAGCATCCATTTTATGTTTACTTAAATCTTCTACTTCTATGTTACGGAATGTACCCAATCCAATATGAAGAGTTACTTCTGCAAAGTCAACACCTTTGATTTCAAGTTTTTTCATTAATGCTTTGCTAAAGTGTAAACCAGCAGTAGGAGCTGCTACTGCACCAAGTTTTTTAGCATATATAGTTTGATATCTTTCGAAATCAATCTTTTCAGGTTCTCTATCAATGTATTTTGGTAGAGGTGTATTTCCTAAAGTTTTAAGAATCGTCTTAAACTCTTCATCTGTTCCTTCAAAAAAGAATCGAATCGTTCTTCCTCTTGATGTTGTATTGTCAACTACCTCAGCAACAAGTACATCGTTTCCATTTTTATCAGTGAAGTATAATTTATTTCCAACTCTGATTTTTCTTGCTGGGTCAACTAATACATCCCATAATCTTGATTCAACATTAAGCTCTCTTAAAAGAAAGACTTCAATTTTTGCACCAGTTTTTTCTTTTGTTCCAAATAATCTAGCAGGAAATACTTTTGTATTATTAAAGATCATTACATCATCTTCATCGAAGTAATCAATTATATCTTTAAAAACCTTATGCTCTATTGTTCCAGTTGCTCTATTTACTACCATCAACCTTGACTCATCTCTTTCCTTCGCTGGATATTGTGCTATTAATTCATCTGGTAACTCAAATCCGAATCTTGATAACTTAGTTCTCATTCAATTTGTAATTTAATTGCTGAATATTAAGACTGCAAAAATAGCAAATTATTTCAATCTGTCTTAAGCGTGTGCAATTGACTTTTGTCTAAAAGAAATAATACCTTAATCGAATAATGTACACTTTTTACATTGTGTTTTATTACCTTCACCTAAATTTTAATTTTTGATACTAAAAATAATATTCGAAAGTGTTCTTCAAGGACTTCATCAACTTACTGCAAACAAGTTGAGAAGCTTTCTTTCTTTGCTTGGTATTACTATCGGCGTGTTTAGTATTATAAGTGTGCAATCTTCGATAGATTCCATGAAAACTAGTATCAAAAATTCCTTCAATGAATTAGGAAGTGATGTCATTTATGTTGATAGCAACCCATGGGGTGAGGAAGATGATGACGAATGGAAAAAGTACATGAAGTTTAAAGAGCCTGATTATGATGATTATCTGGGCCTTAAAGAGAGACTTACAAAAGCTAAGTACGTTTCATATTGTTGCTTCACTACAGGAAGTTCCTTGCGATATAATGACTCTTCACTCGATGGTGCATTCACCATGGGACCAACATATAACTTTGTTAATGTTAATAATATAGAATTTAAAGCTGGTCGATGGTTTACGAACAATGAATATCATCTTGGAGCTAATAAAATAGTTATTGGAAATACTCTGGCGACTGAATTATTTCAGAATATAGATCCTATTGGTAAGTACATTAAATATTTCGGTGAGAGGTATCAAGTAATTGGCGTAATCACAGAGCAGGGAGATAACTTGTTTTCGCCTATACCTTATGATATTGCAAGTATAATACCTTTACCAAAACTTAGGCAGTTCATTAATATAAAAGATGAGAGGAATGGAAGGATTGTAAGTGCAAAGGCCAAATCCAACGTCAGTCTTGACGAACTCAAAGATGAAACAATAGCTTCAATGCGTTCCATAAGATCCCTTCGACCCAAAGAAGAGAATGACTTTTACGTTAATAACATTTCTATGCTTGATGGTATAATAAATGATGTTTTTGGAGTTATGACCATTGTAGGTTTAATCATAGGTATTTTTGCATTGATTGTGGGATTATTTTCAGTGGCTAATATTATGTTCGTTGTTGTAAAAGAACGTACAAGTATTATAGGAGTTAAAAAAGCTTTAGGTGCAAAGCGAAATGTTATTCTACTTGAAATACTGACTGAAGCTGTTATTCTTTGTATTGTAGGTGGAGCGATGGGGATTTTTCTCGTAATGGGAATCCTTCACTTAATTTCTTCATTTACAGATTTTCCTATTGGATTAACGCTATTTAATGCTGTGTATGGAGTTTTAATATCTGTATTTACTGGAATTCTAGCAGGTTTGTTACCTGCAATAAGTGCAAGTAAACTCGATCCAGTTGTTGCAATACGATCTTAAACAGTGCTTATTTATCGCTTATGTCTCTAGCTTTAAATTTAAATCCTATTATGAATTGTTCTTTGCATCTATAAATTGAAATGATATACTGGAATATATCCGACAAATTAGAGTAGAAATGGTATTCAATACTCTTCGTCGAAAATGCTCAACAGGGCTAAGGTTGAATCGATTGGCTATGCTTTTCTCCTCGATTATACTTTGGAAAATTACTGAATTTTAACCGCCATTATAAAGTGCAATGTATTAAAATAGAAATGGTATAGGGTGGGGTTATCTGAAAAAAACAGGAATAAAAAAGCCCATCCTTTTGTGAAGGACAGGCTTTAATTAATCTTGATAAATAAGTTTATTTAACTTTATTTACAATTGCTGTGAAAGTTTCAGGGTGATTCATTGCTAAATCAGCTAAAACTTTTCTATTCAATGTGATATCATTTTTTGATAATGCATGCATGAATTTACTGTACGTTAATCCATTTTGTCTTGCTGCTGCATTTATTCTTGCAATCCACAATCTTCTGAAAGCTCTCTTCTTATTTCTTCTATCTCGGTAAGAATATTGAAGTGCTTTTTCAACTGCATTTTTTGCAACTGTGTAAACTTTACTTCTAGCTCCAAAGTATCCTCTGGCTGCTTTTAAGATTTTTTTTCTTCTTCTTCTTGAAGCTACAGCGTTAACTGATCTAGGCATAATTTAACATTTTGAGATAAACGGGACTGTTTTAAGTTCTTTGACCGTTTTATCGTATTACAAAATAAAATTACTTACAAAGTAATCTTTTAATTCTTGGCTCATCAGCAGGAGACACCAAAGTCGAACCTCTAAGGTTTAACTTTTGTTTTTTCGTCTTATTTCTCATCATGTGAGAAGTAAAAGCTTGGAATCTCTTTACTTTTCCTGAACCTGTTAATTTAAATCTTTTTTTCGCACTTGAGTGCGTCTTCATTTTAGGCATAATACTGCTCTTTTATAAATTGGAACGCAAAATTAATGAATTCTCATTAACATAGAAACAAAATCAAGTTTTTTTATTGATTTTATATAATATTAAAATAATGTATAAGGCACAGTTCACAAAGATTATGCCTTAACATTTACTTGTATTAATTTAAGATAACATACTTATGAATAGTAGGAATGTACTTTAAAAAATAATATTGAATTTTGGGCTTAAAGCCCAAAATCATAAAACTGAGTTCTTACAAATCAAGAAAACTGAATAAGTAGTTAATCTTGAACTCAACTTTTACTTCTTATTTTTTTTCTTAGGACTCACCATCACAATCATTCTTCGTCCTTCCATTTTTGGCAAAGATTCAGCGGCCCCAAATTCTTCCAATTCTTGTAAGAATTTAAGTAGAAGTAGCTCACCTCTGTCTTTAAATACTATGGTACGACCTTTGAAAAATACGTATGCTTTTACTTTTGCTCCATCAGCTAAAAACTTCTTTGCATGTCTTAGTTTGAAGTCAAAATCATGTTCATCAGTATTCGGGCCAAATCGTATTTCTTTAATAACGGTTTTACTTGTTTTAGCCTTTAACTCCTTTTCTTTCTTTTTCTTCTGATAAAGGAATTTTTGATAATCAATGATCTTACATACTGGAGGATCAGCTTTCGGGTTGATCTCTACTAAATCTAAATCTAGTTCGTCTGCCCATTTCTTAGCATCTCTAGTATCTACAATGCCAGGTTCCATCTTTTTACCTGCTACACTACTGATATCATCAAAATTGTTTCCTACTAGTCTTACTTTAGGTAATCTTATGCGGTCATTAATTCGCAATTGCGGTGTGGTGTCACGTTTTTTCTCGTACCTTTTAAATCTTTTTGCCAAATGTTTTTTATTTAATTAATAATGTATTTCATGTAAAGTGTTTGTAGCTCAAACTTACTTTGTTTTTTGTTCAGAAGAACTTACTTTACCTTGTTTTATTTTTAAGCCATCTTTTTCTTTGTTCATCTCTGCAATTAATTCCGTCCCATCTTCTGGATTATTGTTTAATATGAACTCCGCTAATGGGTCTTCTATATATTTTTGTATTGCTCTGTTTAAAGGTCTTGCTCCAAATTGTGGATCAAATCCTTTTTCAGCTACAAATTCTTTTGCTTTTTTATTGAGCTTCAATTTATAACCCATTTCTTCAAGCCTAGTGTAAAGATCTTTCAAAGTAATGTCTATTATTTTGAATATATCTTCTTGATCTAAGCTATTAAATATGACAACGTCATCTATTCTATTTAAAAATTCAGGAGAGAATGTTCTCTTCAATGAATTTTGAATAATAGCACGTGAGTCACTTTCTGACGCTTCTTTTCTTGATTTAGTTGCAAAACCTACTCCTGTTCCAAAATCTTTTAATTTTCTAACACCTATATTAGATGTCATAATAATCAATGTATTTTTGAAATCTACCTTTCTTCCCATTCCATCTGTAAGCTGCCCATCATCTAAAACTTGAAGTAATAAGTTGTACACATCTGGGTGTGCTTTTTCTATTTCATCAAGTAGAACTATAGAATAAGGTTTTCTTCTCACTTTTTCAGTCAATTGCCCACCTTCTTCATATCCTACGTATCCCGGAGGCGCTCCAATTAACCTGCTTACTGAGAATTTTTCCATGTATTCACTCATGTCAATTCGAATAAGTGCATCTTCAGTATCAAATAAATATCTAGCTAAAGCTTTTGCTAATTCTGTTTTACCAACACCTGTCGGCCCTAGGAATATAAAAGAACCAATTGGTTTAGACGGATCTTTTAAACCTACACGGTTTCTTTGTATCGCTTTTGTAATCTTGTCGATTGGTTCATTCTGACCAATGATCATTGCTTCAAGATCTTTATTCATTCCTACAAGCTTATTACTCTCACTTTGAGCAACTCGCTTTACAGGAATTCCTGTCATCATAGCAACAACCTCTGAGATATTATCTTCATCTACTGGGTATCTCTTCGTCTTACTTTCTTCTTCCCATTTTAACTTAGCATCTTCTAAAGATCTTATAAGTTTAGATTCTTTATCTCGTAGATCAGCGGCACGTTCATACTGTTGATTTTTTACAGCTTGATTTTTTGAAACTTTGATTTCCTCAATATCTTTTTCAAACTTTTCTATATGCTCAGGAACATGTATGTTCTTGATGTGTGTTCTTGCTCCAGCTTCATCTAAAATATCTATAGCTTTGTCTGGTAAGAAACGATCACTTATATATCGCTCACTTAATTTTACACATGATTCTATCGCATCGTCTGAATAATTTACGTGGTGAAATTCTTCGTACTTCGATTTAATGTTGTGAAGTATGTGTATAGCTTCTTCTACTGATGGTGGATCAACAAGTACTTTTTGGAATCTACGATCCAATGCACCATCTTTTTCAATGTGTTGTCTATACTCGTCTAGAGTTGACGCACCTATACATTGTAATTCTCCTCTTGCTAATGCAGGTTTGAAAATATTCGATGCATCAAGCGAGCCCGTTGCTCCTCCTGCCCCTACAATAGTATGTATCTCATCGATAAACAATATGACATCTCTTGTTTTTTCAAGTTCATTCATAATTGCTTTCATTCGCTCTTCGAATTGTCCTCTATACTTTGTTCCAGCAACCATAGCCGCCATATCAAGCATTACAATTCTTTTGTCAAACAAAGTTCTACTAACCTTTCTTTGCATGATACGTAGAGCTAATCCCTCTACTATGGCTGTTTTACCAACTCCAGGTTCACCGATTAATATAGGGTTGTTCTTTTTTCTTCTACTTAAAATCTGAGAAACTCTTTCTATTTCTGTATCTCTGCCTATAATAGGATCAAGTTTGCCTTCTTCAGCTAACTTCGAAACATCTCTTCCGAAATTATCTAAGACTGGTGTTCTCGATTTTGTATTTCCTTGCTTCCTGTATGGTTCGTTAGGTTCGTTTTCTTCATAAGGAACATCACTGTCCGATGGTGTTTCATCGACGAAATCAGAATATGAACCCTCGAGTTCTTGTGAAACATATTCTAACTCTGCTTTAAAACTATCATAGTCCAAATCAAAATTCATCAATATCTTACTTGCCAAGTTTTCTCCATGCTTAAGGATGGATAACATTAAATGTTCGGGAGCTATCTCTTCATTTCTGAATGCTTTAGCTTCTAATAAAGTTACTTTAAGAACTTTTTCAGCTTGCTTGTTTAAAGGGATATTACCAACATTTAAAGATGTTCCATCAAATCTTCTTTCAGGTGTTTCTTCCTCAATTTTATATTTTAATTGATTCGTATCAACTTCGAAAGAATCAAGAACTTTCATAGCTAAATTATCACCATCTTTAATAAGTCCTAGCAATAAATGCTCAGTACCAATATAATCGTGTCCTAACCTAATAGCTTCTTCTCTACTGAGAGAGATAACTTTTTTTACTTGGAATGAAAATCTTTTGTTCATACTTGTTCACGTTCTTCTACTACAATAATATAGTTAATTATGCTGCCTTTCAAATGAAAACACATTAAATTAATGAAAAAAGTGTACCAAGGCAATACTTCTGCTATAATGACACTTTAAATCTTGTTTTTTATTGAAAAAAGCTTAATTACTTAAAAGTACAACGCTATTTTGGCAGTTAAGGATTCCAAATTAACACTCAATTAACTTTTATACTTGAAAAATCCTTCTTAATGTCGTATTTTGCTGCCATATTACTTTGGCAATTGTCAAGCTAGAATTAAATTTACAGTTATGAAGTATTCACTCGATAAAAAAGAAAATTACACTGTTTTTCAATTGGAAGAAGAAAACTTGAATTCTGTTATCGCTCCCGGTCTTAAAAGTGAGTTTGTTTTTTTACGAAATGAAGGTATAAAAAACATGGTATTTGACTTTACCAAAGTGAAATATGTGGATAGTTCAGGGTTAAGTGCAATACTTACTGCAAACCGATTATGGAAAGGTTTCGGCTCTTTTGTAATGACTGAAATTAATTCTCCCATCATTATGAGATTGATTAAGATCTCAAAATTAGAAAGGATTTTAAATATAACAGATACTTTGGATCAGGCTATTGACTTGGTTTTAGCAGAAGAAGCAGAAAGACATGATTACATAGACTAATGAATCATACACAAGTCACTATTTTAGGTAGCAATTCTGCCGTTTCTGTAAAAGATCGTTTTCCCTCTGGTCAAGTTTTTTCGTCTCAAAACAGCCATGTCCTCATTGATTGTGGTGAAGGAACACAGTTCCGAATGAGTCAATACAAAATCAAACGATCCAAAATAAAGGCTATTTTTATTACGCATTTACACGGTGATCATGTATTCGGATTGCCTGGACTTGTAACTAGCTATCAATTGGCAGGACGAAAGGATAAACTTACTATTTTTGGGCCTAAGCCCATAAAAAAATACCTTGATCTTAATCTCGGTGGGATCGGTCATTTTATTTCTTTTCCTCTTGAAATAATTGAACTTGAAGATGCGCTTGAAAAAGATGTCCTCCATCCTATCTATGAAGATAAATTTATTGAAGTAGAGGCTTTTCATTTGTATCACCGCATCACTTGTTTCGGATATAAGATTTCTGAGAAGCCGAAACGCCCCAAAATTTCTAAAGAATTCATTGCTAATCACGCACCTAGCGTTGAGCAAATTAATGACATCCTAAAAGGAGAAGATTTTACATCTGATTCAGGAAAACAAATAGAAAATCAGGACATTACCATCCCTGCGCCCATTCAAAAATCTTATGCGTATTGTTCGGATACGATTTTTCATGAACCGCTTATGGAAGTCTTGAAAGGAACAACTTGTATTTACCACGAATCAACTTATCTTGAGCATTTCAAAAAGCAAGCGGCAGAGCGTTTTCACTCGACGGCTTTGCAGGCGGGTATTATTGCAAATGGGGCTTCCGCCCAAAAGTTAATCTTGGGGCATTACAGCAGTAGATACGAAGATATTCTACCTTTCGCCGAAGAAGCTTCCAACAGTTTTTCCGGTGAAATAGAACTGGCTAAAGAAGGTAAGGTTATTACATTATAATGCAGGTATTTATTGACAACCAACCGAATTTGTAACTAAAATAGCAGGAGCTGTTACTTGTAAAGAATCATCTATTAAGAAATTCGGAACACTCAATATATGACATGAATTGTTATTTAAAATAATAGGGTCATCTAATGTCAATAAGGTTTGAGCAGCAAAAATGTTATCTTTTAAAAAGAAGCTAGGATTAATAGTCGAATTAGCTTTACAGTCCAATTGAGATTCACTGAGTTTAAACCATTCATATCCCGTCACATAATTGGAGGCAAAACTTTCACATGTCGAAAATTCACTAACAGACAGTGATGATGTAAAATATAGATCATCATTCCAGTAATAAAACTCCTCAAACGAAGCATCTCCAGTCGCAGTTGCAATGACTATATCATTAGTAAGATTCTTCTTTTTTAGTTGTTGCGTATTGGTATTGAAAGGTAAATACCAATAGTAATAATGACCAAAAAGGTAATTGATGGCAAACATTTGTTTAGGTTTTTCATCTAATACTAATGTAGCAAAAGGTACACTTGGGTTAGTAACATCTAATTTATATATGCCGTATGCGGGAGTTGTAGCAGGAAAGGGAGCAATAAATGTGTGAAGTTCTCCATCAATGATTACTAAAGAATAATCGTCTCTTTGTCGATTGAATGACGTAGTTCCACCGAAAGTAGGAATTGTAGGGAATTCTTGTATAGCACCAGTATTGTCTATCGAATATAAAACAGCTGAATATGAATTTGACGAGCTACTTGGTTCTCCTGAAAAATACAAACTATTCTGGTATTCCATAAAATAGTATGGACCTACATCAGCAAGTTCAGTTGTAAGAGTAGTTCCATCACTAGATAATAAATCACCATCTCCATGTAAATAGACTTTTCCATTAAATACGTAAGGACTATAAGGGACTTGTGAGCCAGTTGATCCTATTAAAAAAGGTGTTGCAGTGGGACTTGATAAATCCAAGCTAAAGAGGTGTTGATCAGTTGAAAAGCTTCGCTGAAATATTAATTTACCATTTAATTCAACTAAGGATTTTTCACCTGTTATTTTATAAGCTTTATTCTCGGTTAGAAAAATTTGAGAATTATTGTAAGGAGGAGGCAGTGTGTGAACGTGTACTGCATAAGTTGTAACATCGATACTGCAAATTTGAAAACCAAAAATATCAGAATTTGCATTAAAATATACACGATTATTCGCGAAAACTAGATTATTTGCTTCACTAGCTACAGTGGTATTTACAACGATTTTTGTTGCGGGAGTATTCAGTGTTAGGTCATGCACGTATAAGTCCAGATTAAAAGAAGCATCATATGCTGTGAAAAATGCTTTGTTTCCTACAATTTCAAATTCTTCAATATATGCTATTGAATTATTGCTTATTATGGGAATGGTGGTATTGATATTTCCATCTGTTCTATAAATAGTTGAATTACTTCCATTATTTGCTGCAAAATAAAGAAAAGTACCATGCTCTTTGTAATTGAAAGGATAACCACCGCCTGAAGGATTGAAATCCTTTAATAGCATTGGTGATTGAGCAAAAAGGGAAATAGAAAAG
>CAZMKA010000119.1:0-9254 GCA_964566605.1 uncultured Saprospiraceae bacterium
TACGAATATCAATGGGGACAAGGCACTAATTTCCAAGTAGGAGAGGATGCTAAAAACTTAAGAAGTGGAACTTATCTCGTTACAGTTACTGATCAATTTGGTTGTACGGGTGTTGAAGAATTTACAATAGCAGATCCATTCCCTATTACCCTAAACTTTAGAATATTTGATGTTCTTTGTTTTGGTGAAGAAAGTGGAGAAGTAGAATTAATAGCCAATGGTGGAACTGAACCCTATAATCTTAATTGGTCTAATGGGGATAGTGAAGATGAAATAACAGATCTTGAAATTGGTACATATTTTATAACAGTTACTGATGCAAAGGATTGTGAAGTTGTAGATTCAGTTGTAGTTGATCAACCTGAAGAGCCTTTGAGTTTTGATGTGACAACTTTAGATGTGGATTGTGACGGTGGACAAAATGGATCGATTATAATCGATGCTACAGGTGGTGCAGGTAATTATATTTATAGTCTTGACAATTTCTTATTTAATGCTTCGACGGAACAAATCGGTTTAAGTGAAGGATTGTATGACGTTTATGTAAAGGATGCCAATGGATGTATTGATAGTCTGAATGATGTAGATATATTTAGCCCAGCACCACTAGAACTAGAACTTGGTCCTGATGTTTATCTGAATTTTGGAGAAAATTATCAATTTGATCCAATAATAGGAAACTTTCAAAATCCATTAACTTATAAGTGGGAATCACCTGATCTTGATCTATTATCATGTGATGATTGCTTGAATCCTTTCTTTGATGCACAACGTCAAGCATCTTATCGCTTGATTGTTCAAGATGCAAGAAACTGTATTGTTGATGATTTTATCAATATATTCATTGAAAATAGTGATGCAGTTTTTGTTCCTACTGGCTTTACGCCAAATGGTGATTTTAATAATGATTTGCTTTCTGTTTATGGAATAGAAGGAGTTGAAATAAATGTGTTCCGTGTCTATGATCGTTGGGGAGAAGTAGTCTTTGAAGATACTGACTTTGCAGTAAATGATGTGACTAGAGGTTGGAATGGAATGTTCAAAGGTAAAGCGATGATGCCAGGTGTTTATACTTGGGTTGTAGAAGCTGAATTTACCAACGGGTTCAAAGACATATATTCAGGTAACACAACATTGATAAAGTAAATGAAGAAGTATTATATATATATCGCTCTAGTGTTTTTTACTTTGAACTTAGTTCATGGTCAAGATGCCTTGTATTCTCAGTTTTATAATGCCAATGTGATATTGAATCCTTCTTTAACAGGAGTTTTTGAAGGACAACAACGTTTTGCAATTCAATACAGAGATCAATGGAGTAGTATTCATAGATCTAAATCCTACAAAACATTGAGCGCTCAATTCGACGCTAAAATTCACATAAAAAACAATGATTTCCTTACTTACGGTATGAACTTCACTAGAGACGAATCTGGTAATTCTTCTTACATCCAACAAAGTGGACACATAAACATAGGATATATAAAGCAATTAGGGGCAAACGCTTATTCTTCTACTGAACACTATTTAGTTGGTGGTCTGAAGTTAGGTGGTGGTCAAAATTCAATAGATGTTTCTCAAATTTGGTTTGGTAATCAATTTGATATCAATTCAGGAAGTCTTGATTTGTCTAGACCTACTAATGAAGATCTAATTAATATGAATGGGAATTCACCTTTGTTTGGTGACTTCGGATTTGGTTTACTTTATTATGCAATCTTTAGTGATAGAAATAACTTCTATTTAGGTGCAGCTGGAACACATCTTAATCGACCAAGGATTTCTCTTACAGAGTTTGGCGACATAAGACTTCAACGACTTTACACAATTCATGCAGGCGGTGAAATACTCCTTAATCGAGAATTAAGCTTCATGCCGAATTTTGTCGCTTATTTCCAAAACCCATCAAGAATGGTTATGCCAGGATTTCACATGAGATACAAGCATAAAGACTGGAGAGAAGTAGCTCTAAGAGCTGGAATATGGACAAGAATAGCGCGAAGTGAACCAACTGTTTTAATAAACGATGCACTTATCTTTAGTGCTACTTTTGAATATGAATCTTGGTTATTTGGGATTTCATATGATATTACAACTTCTAGAATTTCTAATGCTACAAGTGGACGTGGAGCATTCGAGTTTTCGCTACAATATCGTAATAGAGATGTGAATTATAGAAGGCCAATCAACTGTCCTAAATTCTAAATATTCTAGAACTTAATTTTATAAATCTATGTGTTTAAAGATATCCTGTGAACTCCAGGAGTGTATGTTTTTTGCAATAAGGACTTTAAGAACTCATAGTGATTCTTGTTGTCAACAAAATTTAAATCCTTTAAATCCAAAATCAAAACAGGGTAGGAGAGTACATTCCTGAAATATTCAAAATAGGAATTCTGAACTTGATTCAAATAGTCTTTTGATATGTTTGCTTCATAAGGTCGACCTCTTTTATCGATATTCTGCTTTAGTATATCAACATTTCTATGGAAATAAACGACTAAATCTGGTTGCTGAAAATTGGCATTTAGAACCTGAAATATCTTTTGGAATAATTTATACTCTTCTTCCGAAAGGTTTTTCCTAGCAAATAATAAGGTTTTCAAGAAGAAATAATCTCCCAATACAAAATCATCAAACATATTTCGCACGGAAAGAATACTGCTCATCTGTTTGTGACGCTCAGTCATAAAAAAGAGCTCCACAGTAAAAGCGAATTTTTCAGGATTCTCATAAAACATAGGAAGAAAAGGATTATCATCAAATTCTTCTAGAATTAGCGTACAGTTGTAATCCTTTTGCATCATTTCGCAAAAAGTTGTTTTACCAGAGCCTATATTGCCCTCTATACATATGTAATTATATGGTAGCTTATTCGACATTAATTCTTTAATCGTTTTACTTCGCTTTTATCTATACATTTTTCAAGTAGTCCTATCACATTGTCACCAATTATAGGATGTATCCAGTTCGTTTTCATGTCATTCAAAGGTTCCAATATAAATCTCCTCAAATGCATAAATTCATGAGGGATCTTCAATACTGGGCTATAGATTACCTTTTCGTCATAATATATGATATCGATATCTATAATTCGCGGTCCCCATTTAACATCACGTTCACGTCCTAAACGCTCTTCTACTCCTTGAGTGAATTTCAATAATTCGTATGGACTATAAAGTGTGTCCACTAAAATCAATTGGTTATAAAAATCATCTTGAGCCGTATTCCCCCAAGCTTCAGTAACATAAATTGCACCTTTTTGCACGACCTCTAGTTTTTCTTCTAAAACTAAAATCGCTCCTTTAAGCATTTTCTCCCGGTCGCCCATGTTGGAGCCTAATTGTAGGCACACCATTAATAATTATTTTGGGTTAATTACCTTATTACATAAAAGATTTTCAATTATATAATTTTGGGTTGAACCCAAATATACATTTGTCTTATTGATAAGCGTAAACAATACATATTTATTTTATTATCATATTTCCAAACCCTTTATTTTATTCGAAATATTTAAGCTTAAAGTCAATTCATACGGCAAATTTTTGAAAACACTTATAATTTTTATGATATTGCACGTCACATTACAAAAACCACAATAATCTAATATGAAAAAGAAGTTATTTTTTCCTTTACTACTTTTGTTACCGATTTTTTCTTTTGCCCAAGACGCTCAAGAAGCAGTAGGTTTAGATCAAAAAATTGACGAATTATTCGGGGCAGCTACAGGATGGTTCGTAAGTTTTATATTCTATCAAATTCCATTTACTGAAGAAATTAGTATTTATTGGGTTTTATTCCCTCTTATTTTAGGAGCGGCATATTTTACCATTTATTTCAAAGGAATAAATTTAACTGGCTTTCTTACTTCTATAAATATTGTTAGAGGTAAATACGATGATATCGATGATCATAGTTCGATGGTAGCAGCAGGAGATTCTACTCCAGGTGGTGATATAAAAGAAACAATTGCCGTTGAAAAAGAAGGAGAAGTATCTCACTTTCAAGCTTTAACTGCTGCGCTATCAGCAACAGTAGGTCTTGGGAATATCGCAGGTGTTGCGATTGCAGTTTCTATAGGTGGAGCTGGTGCAACTTTCTGGATGATTATTGCAGGGTTACTTGGAATGGCAAGTAAATTCGTAGAGTGTACACTTGGTGTGAAATATAGAGATATTGATGAGAATGGTGTCGTATTTGGGGGTCCTATGTACTATCTTAAGAAGGGATTGAATAATGCTGGTTTAGGTGGTTTAGGTAAAGTTCTAGCAGTACTTTTCGCCATATTTGTTATTGGAGGCTCATTCGGTGGCGGAAACATGTTTCAAGTAAATCAAGCATTCCAATTAGTAGAAAATATAACAGGTGGAGAAGCTTCTTTTCTTCATGGAAAAGGTTGGTTGTTCGGTGTAATAATGGCTGCAGGTGTAGGTGTAGTAATTATAGGCGGTATAAAATCAATTGCTAAAGTTACAGATAAGATTGTACCTTTTATGGTAGTAATATATGTCGTGGCTTCCCTTTGGGTAATCTTTTCAAACTTTAGTATGATCGGTGATGCATTCGGTCAAATTTTTACAGGAGCATTTAGCCCTGAAGGTGTTGCAGGTGGTTTTGTAGGTGTATTAGTTCAAGGTTTCCGAAGAGCTGCATTTTCTAATGAGGCTGGAATTGGTTCTGCTTCAATTGCGCACTCTGCTGTTAAAACAAAGTATGCAGCAAGTGAAGGTATGGTAGCATTACTTGAACCATTTATCGATACGGTAGTCGTTTGTACAATGACAGCTTTAGTATTAATTATTACAGGAAATGTAAATCCAGATAATGCTACTCTTAACGATGCTCAAGCAATCTTATTAACGTCTGATTCATTTGGTTCTTCGATTTCATGGTTCCCATATGTTTTAACTGTTGCTGTTGTATTATTTGCATTTAGTACGATGATTAGTTGGTCTTATTATGGTTATCAAGGGTGGTCTTATTTATTTGGAAGAACAAGAACTGCTGAAATTACATACAAATTGATTTTCTGTTTATTTGTAATCGTTGGTGCGGCTGCAAGTTTGGGGTCAGTAATAGGATTCTCTGATGCAATGATCTTCGCCATGATGGTGCCAAATATGATTGGTCTAGTCATTCTAGCTCCACGAGTCAAGGAAGAACTCAATAAATATATGTCAGCGATTAAGGCGCGTAAAAATGCTTAATAAGATATATTATAACGATTTAAATGCCCTTTTCAATGGATTTTGGAAAGGGTATTTTTTTGCCTGCTTTAAATTTCAATTTTTTGATTAGAGAATCTATTTTGGTGTTTATGTTATTGTTTTTGTTTATGAAGTAGGTTTTTTTTGGGGCTTAAGCCCCAAAAAAAGTAAATCTTGCTAAACATTACTTTATTGCTGCAAATTATTGATTCTGACTAGCTTGTTCCATAGATAGTTTAAATGATAATTTATAATACATATAAAAAAAATTAATTTATTTAACTAAACCTTGACACTCTCGATAATGTTATTACATTTGCATACAAAACCTGACAAAATTATATGCGTCAATATCTCTCACTTCTTGACCATATTCTACAAAATGGTGTAGAAAAAGCTGATAGAACCGGCACTGGAACCCTTAGCACTTTTGGCTACCAAATGAGGTTTGATCTCAGCGAAGGTTTCCCTATGATTACCACTAAAAAATTACATCTAAAATCTATAGTTTATGAGCTTTTATGGTTCATAAAGGGAGATACTAATGTCAAATATCTGCAAAATAATGGTGTTCGTATATGGAATGAGTGGGCAGATGAAAATGGTGAACTTGGTCCAGTTTATGGAAAACAATGGAGATCATGGGCTAAACCAAATGGTGGTTCTGTTGATCAACTCATGAGAGCAATTAATCTTATAAAAAATAATCCCGACAGTAGAAGAATTATCATTAACGCATGGAATGCAGGTGAACTTGAAGATATGGCACTTACACCATGTCATTGTTTATTTCAGTTTTATGTAGCTGAAGGGAAATTATCCTGTCAGCTTTACCAACGTTCTGCTGATACTTTTCTTGGTGTTCCATTTAATATAGCATCTTACGCCTTACTTACTATGATGATGGCGCAAGTTTGTGATCTTGAAGTAGGGGAGTTTGTTCATTCTTTTGGGGATGTACATTTGTACAAAGATCACTTGGAACAGGCGAAACTTCAGTTAACTAGAGAACCTCGTCCAATGCCAAAAATGCACATGAATCCCGATATAAAAAATATAACCGACTTCACTTTTGAAGACTTTAAATTAGTGGACTATAATCCGCACCCACACATAAAGGCGAAAGTGTCTATATGATGAACTTGAATTTCCTTATTTAGAAATTATCTAAATAAAATGAAATTGATTAGAAAATATTGATAAAAGGTGCCTGTGTGCCTATTTTTGCAGAGAATTTCAGCATTGTCACAAAAAAGTAAAGTTTTGTGGATGCAGATTAAATATAAAACGTCGATTTTTTGACTATGAATAATAAAATTGTTTCTTCGATATTGAAGTCATTTTTCTTACTCGTTTTAGTAGTAGGATGGTCTTCAAGCTCCTTTGCCCAAGAAGGGAATCCTGATGAAGGTAAAACGCTTTTCCGTAACTACTGTGCTACATGTCACTCCAAAGATATGAAGAGAGATATGACAGGTCCCGCTCTTGCTGGTGTTATGGATAGATGGTCTGATTATCCTATAGAGGATTTATATGCATGGATTAGAAATTCACAAGCTTTAGTTGCTTCTGGTCATCCTAGAGCAAACGAAGTGTACAATCAATACAACAAAGTATTGATGACTGCTTTTCCTAATTTAACAGATCAGAACATTACAGACTTACTTGCTTATGTAAATGGAGTAGCGGATGGTACTTATGGGACACCCGTTGTAATAAATGATCCTATAAATGGAGAAAATGCTGAAAGCAAAGGCTTAGGCAAATGGGTTTATGCAGCATTGCTTGGATTTTTAGCTTTATTGGCATTGATATTAGCACGAGTTATTGGGAACTTGAATGTTATTGCTGCTAGAAAAGATAATCCTGATGCACCAATAGAAAGAAAATCTATACTTGACATCTTAACAAGTAAAGGTGTAATAGGATTTGTATTGTTCGGATTGATAATCTTGGGTGGTTATACTACAGTGAACAATGCAGTAAGTTTAGGTCGTCAGCAAGGATATGCACCTGAACAACCAATTAAATTTTCACATAAAACACACGCAGGTTTAAACAAGATTGATTGTCAATATTGTCACGATGGTGCAAGAAGATCTAAGCATTCTGTAATACCTGCTACTAATACATGTATCAATTGTCACAAAGCTATTACATATGGTAGTGAGCATGGTACTGCTGAAATAACAAAGATTTTTGCATCAATAGGATTCGATCCTATTGCGAATAAATACATTGATAACTATGAAGATATGTCTGATAAGGATGTAGAAAAGTTATTCAAAGAATGGATTGTAAAAGGTAACAGCGAGCTTAATGAAAAAATGGCTGATGCTACCGATACAGAATTGACTGAATTAGCAGATGATCAATGGGAAGAGATTGTAGCATCATTAACGAATGAGCAGAAAAAAACAGTGAAAGGTCCTATCGAATGGGTTAGAATTCACAATCTACCTGACCATGTTTACTTTAATCACGCCCAACACGTAAGTGTAGGTGGTGTTGAATGTCAAACATGTCACGGTCAAGTTGAAGAAATGGAGGTTGTACAACAAATGTCTCCATTGTCAATGGGATGGTGTATTAATTGTCACAGACAAACAGAAGTGAACTTCCAAGGCGATTATTATAGTGCTTACGAAGATTACCATAAAGAACTAGAATCGGGAGATCGACTGAAAGTAACAGTTGAAGATATAGGAGGGTTAGAGTGTCAAAAATGTCATTACTAAGAATTACGAACAACTAATTGCGATAATACATAACTTAATATAATGAAAGGAAAAGATCAAGGTATTTGGATAGGGGAGAAAGATCTCACAAATGACCCGTCCTTTATTGAAATTTCCAAACAAGAATTTGCTTCATTACCTGAAGCTCTTGGAAATACAGAAGCTGTTGAGCAACTTGGCGGTAACAGAAGGGATTTTATGAAAATGCTTGGCTTTGGTGTTGGAGCTGCAGCTTTGGCTGCAAGTTGTGATATTCCAGTGAAAAGAGCAATTCCTTACACTGTAAAGCCAGATACAATTGTTCCTGGAGTTGCGACGTATTATGCAACAACTTATGTTCAAGGTAGTGAATGTGCACCAATCTTAGTAAAAACAAGAGAAGGAAGACCAATTAAAATAGAAGGAAATGACCTTGTAGGATATGGTGGAACTTCAGCAAGAGCACAAGCTTCAGTATTAAGTTTATATGACACTGCTCGTTTCAAGTCACCTATGTTAAATGGTGGTGATGCAACTTGGGCAGATGTTGATAAAAAAGCAATGGAGATTTTGAGTGGATCAAGAAGAGTTGCTTTAGTAACTTCTTCTATTTACAGTCCTTCAGTTCAAAGTGCAATTGATGCATTTACAGCAAAATACAATGCTACTCACGTACAATATGATACGGTTTCTCACTCAGCTCTACTAGACGCAAATGAGAAATCTTTTGGCCTGAGAGCCATACCTTCTTACCATTTCGATAAGGCAGATGTAATTGTAAGTTTTGATGCTGATTTCTTAGGTACATGGGGAAATAGCACAAAGAATTCTGTTGACTTTATAAGTGGAAGAAAGCTAAAAGACGCTAAGAATGCTAAGATGAACAGATTGTATCAGGTAGAGTCTCACATGTCTTTAACTGGTTCCAATGCTGATAACAGAGTTTTAGTTAAGCCTTCAGAGCAAGGTGCTGCGATAGTTGCTTTATATAATGCAATTGCTGGAGCAAGCCTTTCAGGAGGTAAATTAAATGCAGAAGCTACAAAAGCTGTTAAGTTAATGGCAGCTGATCTTAAAGCAGCAAGAGGTAAGTCACTAGTTGTTTGTGGTACTAATAACGTGTCAGAGCAAGTACTAGTGAATGCAATAAATAGCGCTTTAGGTAATATAGGTACTACAGTAGATATGTCTGATCCATTGATGACATATAAAGGAGACGATAAAGCAATGGCTAAGTTGATGTCTGATATGAATTCAGGTTCAATTGATGCAATTGTATTAATGGGTGTGAACCCTGTATATGATTATAATGCAAATGGAAAATTTG
>CAZMKA010000119.1:9264-10845 GCA_964566605.1 uncultured Saprospiraceae bacterium
CTGCAGCCTTAAGTAAGGTTAAAAACAAGATTGCAATATCTTATGCAAACGATGAGTCAACAGATGGAGCTATGGTTATCGCTCCTACAAGTCACTTCCTAGAAAGTTGGGGTGATGCTCAGCCAATGGCAAGTAAGTATATGTTAATTCAGCCGACAATCAATACAATTTTTGATACACGTCAAGGAGCTGAAACATTGTTAACATGGGCAGGAGTTGACTATGGAGATTCTTTTATGAATTACGTAGCGGAATCATTCAAAAACAATGCATTTGCAAATCAATCCGCAAGCAGTAATTCTAAGCGTTACTGGGAATCTGCTTTACATGATGGATTTGTTTCTATTCCAGTAAGTGGAGGCGGTGCGTCTTTTAATGGTGAAGTTTCAGCGGCAGGAATTAGAAAAGTAAAAAGTGGTGATGCTGTTGAGTTGAAAATTTATGAAGGTTCAATAGGTAATGGATTTCATACCAATAACCCTTGGTTAATGGAAATGCCTGATCCTATCATGAGAACTTCGTGGGGGAATCACCTTGCAATTCCAGTAGATTTCGATGGTTTTAGAACTATGGTGTCTATGAATGGTCTTGTTGATGGAGATTTAGTAGATGTAACTGTAAATGGAGAAACATTCACAGTGCCTGTTGTTCAACAATTTGGTCAAGCACCAGGAACTGCGGCATTAGCATTAGGATACGGAAGAGAAATAGCAGGAGCTTGTGCTCAAGGGGTAGGAATTGATATGAATAAGTTTGTTTCAACGGATAGTGAAGGGAACAGAATTTATTCAGTTGATAATATAGAAATAAGTAAAAAAGTAGGTAAGGATAAAGAATTCGCAAGTGTTCAATATCACCATACTTATGGAGTAAAAGACACAGATTCAAAGACTGGTGAAGAAATTAATGCAGATGAAGCTGCTTTAGTTAGTTTCGATTACGGAATGGGTATCCAAGGGTATCAAGGAGCATTGACTGATCGTTCAGTTATGTACTATTCTTCATTGGACGAACTTAGTGAAAGTGTTGCAGAATTACAAGAGAAAAGAGGGCATGCTCAAGACTTAAATGATCAACAAATTTATGCTGGTCACGACTACAAGTATGATAATGGTCACCACTGGGGAATGCATGTTGATTTAACTTCTTGTACAGGATGTAGTGCTTGTACAGTTGCTTGTATGGCTGAGAATAATATTCCAGTTGTTGGTAAGAAAGAAGTAAGTAGACACCATGAAATGACATGGTTAAGAATTGATAGATATTATTATGGTAAGTTAGATAACCCAAATACAGTTTATCAACCAATGATGTGTCAACATTGTGATAATGCGCCTTGTGAGAATGTATGTCCAGTAAATGCGACAAATCACTCTTCTGAGGGATTAAACCAAATGACATATAACAGATGTGTAGGAACAAGATATTGTGCTAACAACTGTCCATATAAAGTAAGAAGATTTAACTGGTTAGATTATACAACCGCTGATTTGTTTGGTGGAAACCAGAACGCAATCAACAACGAAGATCCTGCTTTCTACACAGACAATATCGTGAGAATGGTATTGAACCCAGATGTAA
>CAZMKA010000119.1:10855-11158 GCA_964566605.1 uncultured Saprospiraceae bacterium
TTAAAGTAAGAAGGTTTAACTGGTTGGATTATACAACTGCTGATATCTTCCCTGGTAACCAACCAACATTGAAAGGTGAAGAAGTTCCTTTCGGAGCAGATAACTTGACAAGAATGGTTCTTAATCCAGACGTTACTGTAAGATCAAGAGGAGTAATTGAAAAATGTAGTTTCTGTGTTCAAAGGATTCAGGAAGGAAAACTTACAGCAAAATTAGAGAATCGTAAACTAAGAGATAGTGATGTAAAGACAGCTTGTCAAACAGCTTGTCCTACAGGAGCTATTACTTTTGGTGATATGAATA
>CAZMKA010000120.1:0-11075 GCA_964566605.1 uncultured Saprospiraceae bacterium
ACTCAGTAAACCAACCAATACGCCAATCCACAATTGATATTTATTGTAATGTTCTACTGGATCATCAATAACATATCCTATGAATTCAGGATTAAATAAAGCAATAACTTTATTGAAAATCGGCAACGAACTAGAAGCCGTTATCATGATAGCAGAAAAAAGTAAAACTAGACTTCCTATAAACATCCAGAATTCCTTACTTCCTATCGATTCTTCTTTCTTCGGGCTATCTATTTTTCGAGCTCGCCAAAAATATAGTATTACTGATAATAACGTAAAAAAGCCTATGAAAAAGGCGAGTTGACTTTCAAGACCCATCTCCGTGAAGGCGTGTACAGATGTATCACCTAATATACCTGATCTTGTCAAAGTTGTACTGTAAACAATCAATAAGAAAGACAGAATATAGAACCAATAAGTAGACTTTACAGAGTATTTCGTGTTTCTCGCAATCAAGTTGGTGTGAATCCCAGCAACTAGAGTAATCCATGGAACAAGTGAAGTGTTTTCTACAGGATCCCACGCCCAGTATCCTCCAAATGTTAAAGCCTCATAAGCCCAGGCTGCTCCCATCAAAATCCCTATACCTAGAATTGAACCAGAGAATAATCCCCACTTTAGAGTAGGCTTTAACCAGGACCTATACTCGCCAGTATGTAAAGATGCTAAAGCAAAACAAAACGGAATACTCACACTCGCAAATCCTAGAAATAGTACAGGTGGGTGAATTGTCATCCAATAGTTTTGAAGTAATGGGTTAAGTCCTGTACCTTTTAATAAACTAACATATTCGGCATTTGAAAATAATGGAATATCCATTGTTTCTCTAAGGAACGTAAGCGGATTACTGCCTAGTTTATAGAACCAATCTCCAACTTCAAAGTAGATTCCTTGAATCATACTTAAAAGGATGATTTGAATAAGACTGAGGTATAATAGAACAGGCGCTACCCATTTCGAATTCTTCCACATGATAATCCATGCAAGTACATTATGCCAGAAAATCCACAACATAAAACTACCTTCTTGTCCTTCCCAAAATGCAGAAAAGACATATTGAATCGGTAATGTGTCATTGACGTGAGCTTGCACATAATTATATTCATAGTGCTTGTTGATCATCACATAAAAGATCATAGCGACTACAGCTAGCATCGAGATGCCCTGAAAAGTAAAAGAAATATTTCCTAGTTTTTTCCAGCTTGCATCTTTGTGTTTGGTACTCATATAATATGAGAAAGCACTAAGGAAAGTAGCTAGAAAAGCTGAAAGTAAAAGGAATTGACCAATTAACTTAGGCCATAGTAGTTCACCTACGTATTGTATTTCAACCATTGCTTTGGGCGTTCACAAATTCTTCTTCACCCTTGTATTTTGAAGGGCATTTTAATAACATTTCACTCGAGATAAACGTTTGATCTTGCATTTTACCCGTAATTACGATTGATTCACTCATCTCGAAATCTTGGGGTTTAGCACCAATGTAATTTACCTTTTTCTCAAGGCCATCATTATCTTTCATATAGAATGAAAGTAAATTCTCATCAATTTCGGGATCGTAAGTAATTTCTTTGTCTTTAGATAAAGTGCCTACAACCTTGATACGCTGTCCTTCTGTAGCATCCGAAAAACTTGCATAAGTAGAAATATCTTTAGTAGCATTAACTAACATAAGAATACCTGCAGCAATTGCAAGGAAGCCAATTATATATATCTTTTTCATAACAAGTATTTTTCAGTGTAAAAGTACATATTTATTCGCAGCTAAGATGTTATTTTAGATTATCTTAGACAGATTCTAAATAATTAATTTTATAACATCATATTAAAATGATTTGTTTTAATCTTTGGAAGATATATGTAAGCTTTAAACATTTCATTGGATTGTTAAGAAACACATTGTGTTATTACAAATTAAACGATATTTTTGAGTAAAAATTATTCTATGATAACAGAGTGCTTATTGGATGTAGAGGATGCACAAATATCAAATGGTGCTGATGTGATATTGGAAGGTGTAAGTTTAAAATTACACGAAGCAGAATTTTGTTACTTAGTTGGGAAAACAGGAAGTGGAAAAACAAGTTTTATACGAACGTTGTATGGTGAGAATAAATTAAGTAGCGGTGAAGTAAACATACTAGACCACAAATTAAGTGAGCTTAAAAAGCGTGATATTCCAGTTTTAAGAAGGAAGCTTGGTATGGTATTTCAATCATTTCAATTATTTTCAGAATGGACTGTTGCGAGAAATCTAGCTTATGTTTTATCGGTTACAGAATGGAAAGACAAGGATAAGATAAGAAATAGAATAGAAGATGTATTGGGACAAGTTGATCTTCTTTCAAAAATCAACGATAAAGTATATCATTTAAGCGGAGGTGAAAAACAGCGTGTTGCTATAGCTAGAGCTTTACTTAATCAACCAAAGATCATATTAGCTGACGAACCGACTGGTAATTTGGATGCTGAGACGAGCGATGATATTTTATTTTTACTAAGAGATGTTGCAATGGCAAATGGTACAAGCATTATTTTGGCTACGCATGATCAGAGAGTTTTAGAAAAGTTTCCAGCGAGAACATTATCTTTTCAAGAGGGAACAGTTATAGAAAGATAGAAATTAGTCTAATTTTCAATTATTATAATCAACACATTATCATTAGTTTATAGGTTTTTTTTATTTTTTTTCAAAATAGTTGGAATAAAGTGGAACGAAATCAAGGTTCATTACACTAATAAGAAAGATGAATCTATGAAAAAGGTAATTGAATTGGAGTCAGGAGGCTATTATATGATTGAAAGTTTGGTAAGTAGCCGAAGTTGTTATTTTGAGAAGGAGGGAGAAGCAAGAATATTTCGGAGGTTATTTAAGAGGTATATGGAAAGTTATTTTCATATACACAAGATGTATTTGTCAAGTGAAGGATATCAGATTTTAATACGAGTCAAGAGCAAGCAGGCGGTATTGAAGAATTATAAGTTAAGTAGGTTAAAAGAAGGAAAGGAGCCTAAAGATCAATTTATTAAAGAGCCATGGAGAATCATAAGCGAACAGATTCGTCAGTTTCATAGTTTGTTTGCTAGGACGGTAAATAAGCTACGAGACAGGAAAGGAGTATTGGTGCAAGAGCGATATGGCAGGTATTATTTTGAAGATGAGGATGAATACTTGGTTTATTTGAAGGAGATGGATGGAGGCAAGGAGATAGCTGGTCAGCGGAATGAGGATAATCGGAGAGGAATACGGTGGCGGGGCGAGGTTTTATGGGGAGTTTTGCGAGGGGTGGAGTGGGTTGAGAGTGCTATGAGTACTGTGTTTCGTCATTTAGTAGTATCAAAATTGATAATTTCAACAAAAACCCTCCACAACTCTACCTAATCCCATTCAACCCGCTAGATTTTCCTTGCAAAATCAACTTTTTCGATGCCATTATCTTTTTATTTAGATAATATATTACTAAATTTTCAAATTGCTCCCAATTTGAATATACTTCCTATGTATCTTTACCTTCTCTTCTTCAATCATATATATCATTCTTTGTCCAAAAATCACTGCATAATCCATTCTCACAATGGAATAGCGGTAAATCCAATATAATTAGTCCTACAATCAAAATCAATGCTATTATATATATGAAATTCAACTTTCTAAATCTCTTCGATGATATAAATATAATTCCTATAACAGACGCTAGCGCTACTGACATGTGTGTATCTATCTCCTCAAATTACTCCCAAATTTTACCAATCTTTCTATACAACTTTATCTACCACTTCTTCAATCATATATTCCATCATATATTCCATACTTCGTCCAAAAATCATTGCATAATCCATTCTCACAATTAAATAGCGGTAAATGCGATATGACTAGTCCCACAATCAAAACCAATGCTATTATATGAACGAAATTCAATTTTCTAAATCTCTTCGATGATATACCTATAATTCCTATAACATATAAGGCAATCGCTACTCCTATGTGTACATCAAACTTATAATTTACTAATTTAGCTTGTTCATAATAATAGGAAGGGATACTTAAAGTTTCAATATCATTCACTGATGTGAATTTCTTTAAAAAGGAACAATACAGACCAATGATTGAACCTATTATTACAGAAGAAATACTCAATATAAATTTCGTAATCATAATTGAAAATATACTTTTCTCACTCTCTTTTATTTCGAAGATGCTCGCACTAATCTTTCCATCTCCATAACCTCACTTTTCGTAAAATGACGCCATTGTCCCGATTTCATGTTACCCAACTTGATGTGCATGATTCTAGTCCTTTTTAAATTTGTGACTTCATAGCCTAGATATTCACACATCCTCCTTATCTGCCTATTCAAACCTTGTTTTAGGATAATCTTAAATTTTTTATTTCCTAGAATTTCAACTTCACATGGTAGAGTAGTAGTCCCAAGAATTGGAATACCTCCACTCATTCGCTCTGCAAATTTCTTAATTAAAGGCTTGTCAACTCTTACTATGTATTCTTTTTCATGTGCATTCCCTGCTCTTAATATCTTATTTACGATATCACCATTATTAGTCATGAAAATCAAGCCTTCACTAGGTTTGTCGAGTCTGCCCACATGAAAAAGACGTTCTTTGTAATCAACAAAATCTACAATGTTTTTTGGTTCTTTTGGGTCTGTTGTGCTAACTATGCCTCTTGGTTTATAAAGCGCAATATAAACTGGTTTTGGTGCTTTTGAAACACGTTTGCCATCTATTAAAACCGTGTCTCCTAGTGAAACTCTGTTGCCTTTTTGGGCCACGACCACATTCAGTTTTATCCTGCCCGATTCTATCAATCGATAAGATTCTCTTCTTGAACAAAGTCCTTTACTGCTTATGTACTTGTTTAAACTAATAGACTCTTTTTCCATTATCTTGTCATCAATTCAACAGCACTTTCGACATCTTGTACAGGAAATTTACATACCTTATTTTGACAAACATATATGAACGTTTCACCTTCTTGAAGTTTTCCTTCAAGTAACTTCATATTCCCCTCTTTTTCACCTCCTAAAAACAGTGCATCTGGAAGAAATCGTTTTTGCATTTCATCTCTTAACGTTGCCGCATCAGGACCTACAATTGCAATCTCATATGGGGTATGAACCATGTCATTATACAACATTGTCCAACTTGTATTAAAGTCTGTCCGATCACTTTCTACTAATTGCTGATTCATATTACTCAACATTTGAATTGCTTGATCGATATAATCCGATTTATACATTAAAATTCCTAGTTCATTCAAGGCTCTTGCCATGGAAGAATTACTACCCGGTATTACATTGTCATTCAATACTGTTTTACGTGCAACCAAAGGTGGATCTAGGTCGGATGTATAATAAAACATTCCAGTTTCAGAATTTAAGAAATGACCCATTACATGGTCTGCTAATAAATCGGCTTTTTCTAGATAATTTTCATCAAATGTGATTTCATATAAATCCACAAGCGCTAAAATCGTTAATGCATAATCATCCAAAAATGCATTAATTGTAGACTTCCCCTCTTTGAAATTTCTATTTAATCGACCATCTTTTTGCATTTGTTTTTCGATAATAAAGTTCATTGCATCAACAGCAGCCTTTTTGTATTTAGGGTTTTTAAATGCTTTATATGCTTCTGCGTAACCAGTTATCATAAGTGAATTCCAACTAGTTATGATTTTGTCATCTAATCCTGGACGAACTCTGTTTTCACGAATTGCCATAAGTTTACCACTGCAGCGCTCAATGATTTCAATAACTTCTTCCTCTTTTACATTGTGTTTAGACGCAATTTGTTTCGTATCAGCAGTTCGATTAAGAATGTTATGACCTTCGAAATTTCCACTATCTGTTACGTTATAATAGCTCTTAAATATACTGTAATCTTCACCCAAAACTTCTTTCAATTCCTCTGCATCCCATACATAAAACTTGCCTTCTTCACCTTCACTGTCAGCATCAAGAGAACTATAGAATCCTCTACTTTTGTCGGTCATTTCACGAGCTGTATACTCTAGTGTTTGCTCTACAACTTGCTTATAAAGAGGGTTTTGAGTCGCTTTGTAAGCTCTTGAATATAGGGCAACTAATTGACCGTTATCGTATAACATTTTTTCAAAATGGGGAACCAACCACTGAGCGTCAACAGAATATCTAGCAAAGCCACCACCGATTTGGTCATAAATCCCACCCATTGCCATTGGCACTAATGTGGCGTCAACAGTTCTCAGGATTTCTTTGTCTTGAGTAACCCTGTATTGCTCAAGTAAGTATTCGTATATAGAAGGCATAGGAAATTTGGGTGCACCCAAACGTCCTCCTAATTCGTAATCCGTTACGTTATATATGTTTTTATTAAAAATTGCAAGTTGACTTCCGTCAAAAGATTTTTTTGAATCTACTTTCACTATAACATCAGTGGATTGTACTCCTTCCGTAAGTTTTTGTGCACTTTCCTCTAATTTCGCGTAATCTTCTTCTTTTAACGTTACAAATTGATTAAGAATATTAGTCCATTGATCTTTTGGAAAATAGGTGCCTGCCCATATAGGTCTTCCGTCTGGCAGCGCGATCGCATTAAGAGGCCATCCACCTCGTCCACTAATTAAATTACACGCAGTCATGTAAATATCATCGACATCAGGTCGTTCTTCACGATCTACCTTGATAGGCATAAAATGTTCATTCATTATCGCTGCTACAGTGCTATCCTCAAAAGATTCATGCTCCATGACATGACACCAGTGACATGCTGCATAACCGACTGAAACAATAAGTAGTTTGTATTCATATCGATTTTACTTATTCGCCCAAAGGTCGTTATTTACTAACTACACTTTGCATTTTACCCCAAAAATATGTAAGTATATTGTGTTATGGATGTATAGAGTATTTATATTTAGAAAGTTTTACTTTCCTTTTAATATGCCTGCATCAATAAGGTTTTGAAAACCATCTTCCATCGTTTCTTGAAGGGGACGGAATTGCATGTTTAATTCTTTCTTTGCTTTTGAATTATCTGCTTTCCATTCCACATTTACATTGTTTTTTATAAATGTCCTTGTAAATACTTTATTCACCATAGGTCCTACTAACATTAATAACCATTTTGGTAATGGTTTTTTAGGAAGTGCAAATTCATTCCCATATCTGGGTAAAAGTGATTTACCCATCTCAAGATAATTGGTATTATGCGCAGAAATTATATGACGGCCTTTTGCATTCGTCATATAGGCGCCGTTGAAATGTGCTTTAGCTAAATCTCTTACATCTATAACTCCAACACCCATTTTGGGGGCACCCATTTTCATCTCTCCATTTCCTAGCATTTTTAAGACATTAGTACTTTCTGAAGTAGAATAATGTGGATTCAAACTAGGGCCCATTACAAAACTAGGATTCATGACTACTAAATCCCATTGGCTCTGTTCTTCAGCCATTTGCCATGCCTTTTTCTCTGCCATTGTCTTAGAATATGAATACGGCTGGTAATTTAATGAAGAGCTAGTATTCCACACTTTTTCAGTTAATATCCCTCTTGGAGCTTTGGCACAATCAGTTGCATCGGTATAAATAGCGGCACAACTACTAGTTAATACAACGCGTTTGATTGAAGGAGTTTCATTAGCTGTATTTAATACATTCGAAGTACCATTTACAGCAGGGTCAATCAACTGTTTTTGAGCATCTTTTACATCCAATGTGAATGGAGAAGCCGTATGGAATACAACCTCGCAACCTTCCATTGCTGCTTTGTAAGATCCTTCTTCGAGCAAATCTGATTTGAATAATGTGACATTTCCTGAAGCATTTTTAGCTAGATCCAATAAATGCCCCACTTTATCAGTATTTTCAGGGTTTCTTACTGCTGCATGAACATCAATTCCTTTGTCAACTAATTCTTTTACTATCCAACTGGCTACATATCCATTCGCTCCTGTTACGCAAACAGGTTTGTTTTTATTTATTTCTCTCATTTTATATTTATTAGAATAAACAGTAAAAAACAGATTATTACTTTTAAAGTTTAATCTTTTAAGTTGTAAAGATAGAACTAACTTGATTGAAGAAAAAATATGATTGTAGTAACTATTTGCCAATCATTCTGTTATGACTATGAAATTTAGAATTCATGAAGCGCTTTCTATGTTACATATTAATTTTCTTCGGAATCACGTGCGTGTATGGCCAAAATTTAGTTCCTAATCCAGATTTTGAGTCTTTTACCACTTGTCCTCAAAATTTGGATGATTTTCCGGTCGATGATTGGATAACGCCAACACCAACTACTTCAGACTATTTTCATACATGTGGAGGCAATTTTGTTGACGTTCCTGACAATATTTTCGGTTTTCAATTTTCCTCAACAGGAAATGCATACGCGGGTATTATTGCTTATTTAGGTGACGCTGCAAATTACAGAGAGTACATTCAAGCACAACTAAATTCTCCTACAATTCCAGGAGCTTGCTATGAAATAAATGTTACATACAGCACAGCCGATGATACTGGGTATTCTGATGGATTAGGAGTTTTAATATCCGAGGGTATACCGTCTGATTATATAGGGCAAACCCCTCAGTTACAGAAAACAACAGTTGTTGAAGATAGAACAGTATGGCATACATTATCAGGCAATTATGTAGCAACTGGTAATGAAACTCATATTACAATTGGGAATTTTAATTTTGACGATCAAACAAATTTCGTCCCTGATGAAACAGTGCTTTTTGAAACATACTCTTATTTTTACATAGACTTAGTTTCATTCGAATTTACAAGTAATCCAAATGGCATTGATGTTGATTTAGGGGATGACTTATTTGTTTGTGAAAATGATTTTCCAATTACTTTAACAAGTAATTTTCCAAATGCTACTAATGTTTGGAATACAGGAGAGACTGGAACTTCTATTGAAGTTGTAGAGGCTGGAACCTATTACGTCCAAACAAGTCTAGATTGTTCGTTTGGAACAGATACAGTCGAAATAAAACTTGGTACTTCAACAGAAATAGAAGTGTCAGATGAGATTATTTGTTTTGGAGAAGATATCACAATAACCTTAGATCCTTCATTAGGTGAATATTTATGGACAGGTGGTGTAACGGGTAATGTTTTTACAGCTTCTGAAGCAGGGGATTATTTTGTTGAACTTACAACTCCTTGTGGTATAATTTTAGAAGAATTTATTGTTGAAGAATTACAACCTATTGAATTAAACGAACAAGTTGATTTTAATATTTGTGAAACGGAACTACCCATTCTTATAGATTATTCGCAATATGATAATGGCAATAATCAATTTTTATGGCAAGATGGATCAACAGATGCGTTTTTCACTATATCAACTGCAGGAAATTACACTCTTGATGTTTCTAATGATTGTTTCTCGGATGCAA
Organism: uncultured Saprospiraceae bacterium; assembly: GCA_964566605.1. Lineage (GTDB taxonomy): Bacteria > Bacteroidota > Bacteroidia > Chitinophagales > Saprospiraceae > JAHDFB01. The sequence continues at coordinate 9,417 of CAZMKA010000120.1, forward strand.
TAAGTTTTAATGTTGAAGTATCTCAAGAATTTCCTAATTCTTTTGAATTTACAGATACCATAATTTGCCCTGACGAACTTATAATTATTGATATTGGATTTGAAAATGCTGAATATTTATGGCAGGATGGCACTACTTCGTCATTTTATTTTGTGCAAGAGCCAGGACAGTATTCTGTAAATGTTTTTAATAATTGTGGAAATGATTTTTATGAATTTAATATCGTCGAACAAGATTTGCTTGAATCTTTTGAAATTACTGATACAATTATTTGCCAGGGTGTGCCCAAATTAATTGATGTTGGAATTGATAATGCTACATATGTTTGGCAAGACGGATCAGTCGAGTCATTTTTTTTAGTAGAAGAAGCTGGAATTTATTCATTTACTATAAGTAATGATTGTAGTTCTCAGTTTTACGAATTCGAAGTTGTGGAGCAAAATCTTTTAGAGATTATAAATTTTACTGATACAATAGCCTGCGAGAACGAAAATAAATTAATTGATATTGGAATTGAAGAATATGAATATTTGTGGCAAGATGGGTCAACTCAATCATTTTTTATAGCACCTGGGCCTGGTGACTATTCCGTGCTCGTTACAAGCTTTTGTGGTCAAGAGAATTTTGATTTTTCAATAGCTGAAGCAGAAGAAATATCTTTAAACTTGGGACAAGATATAGAATTGTGTCCAGGTGATAGTGTTTTTTTAAGTTCTGATAATGGACTTGAAATAAGTTGGAGTACAGGTGAAAATGAATCAGGAATATGGGTGAGTGATGAAGGTGAAGTTATAGGAAGTGTTGAAGGATTTTGTGATGTTGTTTTTGATACTGTTAATATTTCATTTAATGGACAAAGCCCCCAGCTCAATCTTCCGGATAGCTTATTGCTATGTGAAGGAGACACACTGAATATATCAGCTATTGATGATCCTAGTGGAATTGCATTTGAATGGAGCACTGGTGATAATACAAATGAAATTAGTATAATTGAAGGAGGTAGTTACATAGCAGGTGGTATCAATAATTGTGGAATGGGTGTTGATTCTGTATATGTATCAATCGGTGAATCACTAAATGATCCCAATTTAAATGATACTTACGAAATCTGTGAAGGAGATTCTTTAAATCTATCAATAATTTCAGGAACAGGAACAGTAGAGTGGAGCACAGGCATCCAAGATTCATTTATAACAATCTTCGATGAAGGATTTTATTTTGTTGAAATCGAAAATTCTTGCACAATCAAAACAGATAGCTTTGAAATTAATTTCTTGAGTAATTTAAGCTCTTTCGATCTAGGTGATGATAAAGGAATTTGTCAAGGTGATTCAATTACTTTAATTGCTCCTGAAATTCAAGGAAGTTATTTATGGAACACAGGTGAAATTACTAATAGTATTAACGTAACAGAAGAAGGAACGTATTTCTTAAGTATTTCAGGTGTCTGTAATATAGTTGTAGATTCTCTTTTTATATTGGATTTAGGAAGTTCCCCAGAAATAGATTTAGGTCCAGACGTATCTTTTTGTTCGGGAGATAGTATAAATTTATCAGTTGATGCAAATGAAATTACATCCTTACTTTGGAGTACGGGATCAACAGATGAGGAAATTATTATAAATGAGCAAGGAACGATTATTGTATTCGGTACGAATG
>CAZMKA010000121.1:146-11068 GCA_964566605.1 uncultured Saprospiraceae bacterium
TCTCACCGCAAACAAATATTTCGCTTTAGCGAATTGTTTAAAAGCAAAGAACCGCTTCCAGTTTACTGGAATGCGGTTCTTTGCTTTTAGGCAATAATTTTCGCCAGAAAATTTATTTGATTGAGTCAACCCCTCACATCGGGGATCATAGAATGAAGTGAAATAATCCCCCTCTCACCGCAAACAAATATTTCGCTTTAGCGAATTGTTTAAAAGCAAAGAACCGCCTCCAGTTTATGTGTATTGCTTTTAATCCACTTGCAAAATCAAGTAAAAAGAAAAAACCCAAGAAGTAGCTCCTTGGGTTTTCTAATTATATTTTATACTTCATTTAGTTTTTTCCTTTTAAAGAATTCCGAATAAGAGCTAGGATTTACTTCTGTACCTCTTTCTGATAATAGTGTGACTGTAATATTAGCATCTTTTGCTCTGTCTCGGAAATTATCTAGAATTTCAATAATATCTAGATCCATATATCTTGTTTGTCTTACATCAAGAGTCAAAGAAGAATTTTCAGGTAGTTTATTTAATTCGTTAAGAATCGTTGCTTTATTGAAAAACGTAACTTCTTCAGCAAGAGTCATCTTGTATTCTGTTGTTTCATCCTTATGCTCTTGATGAAGGAAATGTGAATTACGGAAACTTTCTATTAAGATCACAAAAATTGCTACAACTAGACCTAAACCTATTCCAATTAATAAATCAGTAAATACAATTCCTATGATGGTTATTATAAATGGTAGAAATTGCTTCCAACCTTTATTCCACATATCAATAAAATTAGCAGGTTTTGCTAATTTGAATCCTACAATAAATAATATTGCAGCAAGAACTGATAAAGGAATTTTGTTCAATAATGTAGGAATAAGAATTACACTTATTAAAAGAAAAAGACCATGAATAATCGCAGATGCTTTTGACTTTCCACCTGACTGAATATTCGCAGAACTTCTTACAATTACTTGAGTAATTGGTAAACCACCTATCAAACCAGAAATCATATTTCCAGACCCTTGTGCTAATAATTCTCTATTCGTTGGTGTAACTCTTTTTAATGGATCCAGTTTATCTGTTGCTTCAACACATAATAATGTTTCAAGACTTGCAACCACCGCAATTGTAATTGCGGTAACCCATATTTGTGGATTTCCAATTGCACCAAAATTAGGGAAGGAAAATTGATTTAAGAAGGAAGACATGCTATCTGGAACAGGCACATTTACTAATTGAGTTTCATTTATATTAAACGTTTCGCCTTGACCTAAAATATAATAGAAAAATATACCGACTGCAACTGCTACAACAGGTCCTTGAATGATTGAGAAAATCTTCGCTTTTTTAACCAAAACATTTGACCACAATAAAAGAATTCCAAGAGCTATCAGTGCAATGACTGTAGAGCCTACTGATATATTACTTGCAGCTTTAAATAGTTCGGAAAATGTGTTTTCACCATCTACTTGAAAAAATGCAAAGTCACCCTCAGGATCTGCATCGTATCCAAAAAAGTGGGGTATTTGTTTTAGTATTATAATGATACCAATTCCTGCCAGCATTCCCTTAATTACAGATGATGGGAAATAATATCCTATAATTCCTAATCGTAAGACCCCCAGTATTAATTGAATTGCCCCACCTAATACAACTGCAAGTAAGAAGTTTTCAAAACCCCCTAGAACAGAAATTGATGTTAAAACAATTGCTGCTAATCCAGCAGCTGGTCCACTAACTCCGATTTGTGATCCACTCAGTGCACCTACGACTATACCACCAATAATTCCAGCTATTAAACCTGAGAATGCAGGTGCACCACTGGCTAATGCAATACCAAGACAAAGAGGTAATGCTACGAAAAAGACAACAATACTTGCTGGTAAGTCGCTTTTTATGTTACCGAAAAATCCTTTTTTGATTACACTCATTAGTTAGTTTGTTTTTTGGTTATGTATGTGAACTATTTTATTCAATGAATTCAATGAAAAATTGTTTTCGAAAAGTGTGTAAATTAAACAAAGCTCCTAATTCAAATTATTGTACTTTTCGTAATGATAGCTTTGCTATTAAAGTAAATATACAGATTATTTTGTATAATTGTAATTCATTTCACAGTTTATGATAGTAGGAATAAAATTTTCATTAAATGATAGCCTTTTTATTAGGGACCCTCAGGATACAGAGTTAGGTAAAAAGATTATTCAGAGTAGTATTGACTTGATTCATGAGGTGGGATTTGAAAAGTTCACTTTCAAAAAACTTGGGAAGAAAATTTCATCGACTGAAGCATCTATATATCGTTATTTTACCAATAAACATATGTTGTTATTATTCCTTAATAATTGGTATTGGGAATGGGTGAAATACTTGATACAAATGAATACTTTAAACATTGATAACGCTTCGAAAAGAATGCGATTACTCTTAAAGAGCATTGTATATGCAAGTACTGAAAATGCCGCTACAGCTTATGTAAATGAGAATAAGCTTCATAAAATTATAATTAACGAAGGTGGAAAATCGTATCATACAGCTGCGGTTGATGACGAAAATAAGCAAGGTTTGTTTAGCTCATTTAAAGTATTAGTTGAAGTAATATCTGATAATATTTTAGCAGTTGATCCGCACTTTTTATACCCGCATTCATTAGCGAGTAATATTTTTGAAATGGCCAATAATCAAAGCTATTTCAGTGAGCACTTACCGAGACTTACCGATATCAAATCTTGTGAAACGCAAAACGAAGACATCGTTAATATGCTTGAATTTTTTATCTCCCGATTATTGACTGGATATGAAGCTTAGTTACTTTTGGATTTTACTACTGTTTTTATCATGTTCTTCCAAAGATTGCTTTGAGTTCGACGGACTCACATGGTGCATGGAAAATGTTGACCGCTCTAAGATTACTGAAAAGTTTCTTATCGTTTCAAATAATACTGATGGCTTAAATTTCGAAGCTCGAATTACTTCTAATTGCAGTAGCGAATTCAAAGACAACATTACATATCCTGATACATTTACTGTGCAAAAAAATGACTTGACTTTCGAAGTATTTTATGTAGAAGAAATGTACAGTTTGACATACAGTGATTTACGGATTTTGAAGGGGTTAGCAGTGGGAGGTAATGATAAGAATCAACTATGTGTTGAATGGCAAGGAGCTAATAAAAAGAAAGCTATGCGTCTGATTAAGCAGTTGCTAGGATCGTAGTTTTAGCTTTTATTTTGGGCTCGAGCCCAAAGATTTATAAAATCATGTAATTTCTACTTCTACTTAATTAAAGTAATCGTGCCTACACGTTTAACTTGTTCTCCTAAATAATCTATAAAAATGAGATAAGAAAAGACCTGCGGATTATATTTATCTCCTGGATTCCAAGCTTGATTTGCGTCATTACTTTGTAAATTCTCCTCTTTAAAAATGAGATTTCCCCATCGATCATAAATACTCATATCGTAGGTTACATTAATTTTGGACTGCAAGTAAAAAGCTCTATTTTCAGTGGATGTTGAATTTGGAGAAAAGGTATTAGCTAGATAATATTCATTGGTTAAAAATTGCACAGTTAAACTAGTTGAAAATGAGCAACCAAATTCATCAATTACTTCAATAGAATATCTTCCATCATCACCAGATAGAATGTAAGGAAATGGACAATCATAACATGATAACGATCCTGGTCCGTTCCATTGGTAAGCGATTATGTTTCCTTCATATTCTGGAATAATTTGAAGATCATTATTTAATTCGACGTCTATGAAATCAGTGATAACAATTAAAGAAGAGTCGGATTCCACTAGCTCAAATGAATTAAAATAAGTACAATTATTTTCATCTTCCCATTGTAAAGAATATGTGCCAGGATTGTTTAAGAAATCAGGAGCATTAAAAACTTCATTATTTAGTAATGTATTTTGCATGTATGCTGGTAGTTCGAGAAAGAAATCTTCGTTGGGGCATTGAATAAAATCTCCAAGTTCTGTTGAGAAATCCTCAGTGAAAACTATATTTTGTTGGATATAGATAGAGTCACATTGTTGAAAGGAAAAAAGTGTATCAATTAAAATAGAATTAGTAGTAATAGCTTCGTTTTCATTCCAAAAAGTATCACGAGGGCACATTTGGATGGAAGAAATATCAGTTATGATTTCAAACAGCGGAAGAATACTTAAGCTGTATGATTGTGAACAATAGCCATTATCTAAAATATAATCATAATTTCCAATACTAAGATCTCGGATTTTATCTTGACTATTATCATTCCATGTGATGTTCTCAGAAACGCTAGATAAGTTAATAGAGAAGGTTTCATTAGGACAGATAAATACTTCAGTGATGGTTGGCTCATATGAAACGGGTTCAACTACAGTTATGGCGTCTTGGAAAGTGGTGTCAATCTCTACAGTGCAATGATTTAAATTCAAGACTAAGTCATATGTGCCAGGAATATCATAGCAAACGGTAAAGGAAGGCGATGTGGCATTATCGATGTTTCCACCATCGATAGTCCAATAAAAGCTTCCAGGGATAAGTGAATGATTGGTAGAGATGTCTATACAATCTCCTGCGCAAATAGTGTCTTTTGGTGAAATGGTCAGTTCAGCGGTAGAAGGAACTTCATATAGTTCAAAGTTGTCGTAACCTGTAAAGTTTGAGCTTCCTTCTATGGTGAAATCGTATTGAATAGAGTCAATAGGGCTGAAATAGCCTACTTGCATAATAGCCGATAATGTATCCGGTGAAAAGCACCATTCAACTTTAGTCCATTCACCGAAATTTGTTCCTGGACCTATGACTGTATCAATTTCTAGCAATGGGTTTTTAAGATAAGGGTAATAAGGGAAATTATCATAATATGGATCATGTTCCATTTCAATTGAGAAATCTACTCCGAGGTGTGAAACGGCAGAGGATGAAGTTGCACCTACTGATACAAAGAAAGAAAGAAAATAGGTGCTATTTGGGTTTAAAGTTTTATTTAATTCACATTGAAAATACATCCTGCCTTGATGTCCAGCTACATCTGTGTTTAAGTGTACACTATTGACACCTGTAAGAAAAGCATCTCCATCTTGTGCTTGGGTTGCGAAGTTGGGATTTTCAAAAATAGGGCAATTATTTCGAATATAATAAGGAGAACGTCTTAAGCCAAACCAATCAGGAATGATTGTTTCTAGTTCGTCATGTAAGACATAATCACAATCAATATATTCTTCGAAACTAGGATTAGGGATAAGGTTTTCCTGCGCAATTGTTTGTTGAAGAAATATAAAAAGTAGTGCGTATGTTAATACATGTTTCATAAGAGTTGTTAAATAGTGCAGCTAGTTTTTACTAGCTGCACTTTAATGATTTTTATTACATTTTCACAAACTTGCCTGTAAAGACTTGATCGTTTATTTTAAATTTATAAACATAAATACCAGAGGCATTATCTGCGAATTGCAGATTTACTTGATTAGAAAGAACGTCATATTCTTTTCTCATAACAAGTGTGCCAGACATATTATAAATGCTTAAACTTCCTTGATTCCCTATGAATGCATTGTCGATCTCAAGACTAAATTCGTTTTCTACAGGATTAGGAATAACTTTAATATTTCCTGTATTATTACTTCTGGCTTTTGTGTCATCATCTCCTGTAAAATCAGGACAATTTGGTCCGTTTTTAAAGAAATAATCTGTAGTAACATCTTCATCTTCACATATATCGAAGTAACTTAATGACATCTTATAACATGTACATGATGAAGCTTGGGAAATCAATAAATTAGATCCAGTGTCAAAAGTAGGATCTCCCTCTTCAACTGTAAAACTACTTGAACTTATGTTTGTGCTTACTGATTGAGTTGTACAATCAATTTCATCCAATGACCAACTTACATCTACATCTTCTGTTGCATTAACATTGAATCCAATCAGATTTACTTGATTTAAAAGGAATGGAGGTAATGGAGTATTGGCTGGTAATTGTGTTCCAGGGAATGTCGTAGAAGGAGTGAAACTTACGTCATCCGGGAAAAATCCTGCTGCCATTATTGGATCATAACTAAAAGAACCGAGTAATTCGATATATGCATATTTATACGTATTTACGGTACAAGTTTCAGTTCCATCGCAACAAGCCATTATAAATTCAATGATATAAATTTCAGTATCTAATCCTGAAAATAAACTGGTTAAATCAACAGTATTACCTGTTACATCATCAGAATTATATGTGTCAGTTGCAACGACACTTCCACTTGTTGTTTTTATATTTACAGTAAGACAAAGACCACTTTTGTCAGGAATACTTAAACCAGAGTATTGAAGAATTACGGGATCGCCTGGACATAATGCTAATTCATCTCTACCGTGAATATTATTTAAAGGTCCGCTATGAACTTCACCTACACAATAGGTATAACCACTAGTTCCTCCTGGTGTTCCCCATCCATAACCTATAAGGTCACCATTAATTCTCGGGTAAGTTGAAAGTGTTTGGAATAATTCAATTTCACAACCGGAAATATCACAAACTTCCCAGCTACCTGAATTGACACATAAACGAGAGTCTTTGCAACCTTCTAAAGCTCCAGATATACATAATTTTCCATCAACAATAGGATAGGTTCTATTCCATGGTCTATCATCCCATTCTAAAATACAAGATAAAGTTACAGAGCCTTGAATATCTAACTCTTCTCCAGAACAAGCATCAACGAAAGTAAAGCATTCACAATCATAAGAAACGGAATTATCCATAGACACTTCTTTTTGCGCATTGGAAATAAGGCAAAAAGTAAAAAAAACTGCTAGTAAACTAATTTTTTTAAACATTGTAATAATTTTTATAATTAATAAATAATTATAGGCTTTACTTCCTGTTTATAACTTAAAGAAAATTCCATACATTTGCAGTCTCTTTTGAACGAGAGTTAGAGGGTCTGCTCTTTCCTACGGGGAAGCCGTGGATTCTCTTTTTTTATAAATAGTTTTTAACCTATTATAATGATAGATCAATGAATGTCAATTCATTAATCTCTAATAATCTTAAAAAAGTTGTACGATATTTTATTGAATTAGCTGAGAAGTTTTGTTGTATTGATTCCAACAATTGAAAATTCTCAAAGAGGCTACTTCACAGTTTCTGTCTATCAAATATATATATTTAAAAATAAGAAATGACAATTTGTTATAGTAATTCTTAAATCAAATGTTAAATATTTACTTAAAAGACTGTTTGAATAGCACTAGCGCTGTCTTAATTTAAATTTATGTTTTGACTTTCCCTTAATAAAGTTTGATAAAATAAATCTGAGTTATTTTCCAATAAAAAATAGAATTAAAAATCAATTCTTGGTTTTTTTCTTTTGGACTTAACTTCGCTTCTTCTTTTTTTGGATTGCTTATTTTTAACTTTAGATGCCTGTGTTGGTTTTGTTTTCTTACGTTTCTTTTCTTTCTTTAAAGCTTCTTGAAGCAGCTTAGTAAGCTTTTTGAAAACCTTCTCTTTGTTGGAAATTTGAGTACGTGAGCTTTGTTCTTGTAATACGAGTTCGCCCTCTGTGTTTATGTTATTTTTTAGTTTATTGCGAATGCGTTCTTTATTATTATCAGAGATTGCCAAAGATTTATCTACATTCCATTTCAATGTAACTTTAGTTTCGACTTTATTTACATGCTGACCACCTGGACCTCCACTGCGAGAAGTGCTCAGTTTACATTCGGAATGTATAGTTTCTATCTGTTCCTTGGATAAAGGTAAATTCATGGTAAGATAACTCGTTGTGTAAAGAAAAGGTTTCTTTCCATGTGAAATTAAAATACCATTTTTATTATGATCAGTTTAGATTTTAATAAAACGTGCTCTATAATTATTCCCTTTTGAATCACTTAGTTCAATGAGATAAAAGCCAGGTTTAAGATGACTAATGTTCAGCTGAGAACTATTGATTAGTTGTGAAGTTATTTCTTCTTTTTGTCCATTTATGTTAATGAAATGCGCTTTAGAAATATTAGTAGGAATATCTATTAAGTTGATAGAATGAACGCTTGGATTTGGGGTTAACCCAAAATCAATAAATGCTTCATTTTTTACCGAAACAACCGATTTTACTTCGAAACTTCCGGTCCACGAACAATTGTTAGCGTCTGTAACTTCTACTGTATAAATTCCAGCGGGTAGGTTTTCTATTGATTCTGTTGTTTCATTTGTTGACCATAAAATATCGTAAGGATTTACACCACCTGTAATATTCAATGAAATGCTTCCATTATTTTCACCTTCAACACTGTCCTCAAGTGTTTCCGAAGCCACCAATTCTTCAGGCTCTGTTATCATAAAAGTACCATCTACACTTTCGTTATTCGCAGAAGTTATCGTATAGCCGTAGCTTCCTGCTGGAATATTCATAAGATCAGCTATAGAGGGTTCAATTTCTATATTATATGGTGCTTCTCCTCCTTGAATGTCAAACGTAACTTGTCCGTCTGATCCTCCAAAACAAGAAACATTTTGTAGAATTTGTGCATTTGCTGATAGGCTCGTATTTGTGATTTCTATCGTTTCTGTGTAGGTATTTGTACAACAGTAATTCGTAGTTGTTAATTGAACAATGTAAGTTCCTATTTCCGAATAAACAACTGGGTCAGGATGCTTTTCACTTGACGTAAATCCATTTCCAAAATCCCATTGATATTCTGTAGCATATTTACTATCGTTTTCTATAAATAAATTTCCATTTTCAACTTGTAGACTGAATACTGTGGGAGGTACGAGACTATCAACATTTCCAAGTGAGTTGTAACCAAGGAAAATGCCTGAATCATAAGCAAAATCACCTACATCAGCGATAACAATTTTCGCATGATAAGTAACACCTTGTTCCACCATGAAATTAGCAGGTAGTAGGGTAGTGATTCCATCATAAACAATATACGTACTGTTCATATTGTCGATATAATATTCACTAAATGAACCATCATTAACATTATTAATAGTCACATCTACATCTTCCCCGGGAATAGTCGCTGTATTGATTGCATTATTCGAATATGTACCATTAATTCCTGGTCCACTAATAAGGAATAAAAAGGCATCATTGAAAGAAGAATTTACAAATTCAGGATACTCTTCTGAACCAAAAATATATTTAAAATCAAGCAATTGATTTTCAGACGGAACAAAATCGAATTCTATCGTAACTGCGTCATTACTAGGAATGCCAGTAACAGAATCGATATCTACATCACCACCAAGATTCAAACTAGCTGTAACAAATTCGCTTGCAGGATTAGGAACTTCTTCAGCTAGTCCAGTTGAGAGAATTATGCCAGCACCGATAGGAAAATCACTATCACCTTTATCAAAAAATGCAATATCATAACCTCCTGTAATAACTTCTACATTAGATACAGTAACACTATCGTTTTGGAAAAAATCATAAATCATAGTATCAGGTTCTACAGAAAAATCAACTGTAAAACCTTGGCTAAATATTGAAATAGGAAGAATAAGGATAAGTAAGAGTGCACTTGTTTTCATAAAGCTTGATTTTTAAAATATTGATACAAATTTAATAAAAATAATGCTTTAAGTGTTGGTGGTCAGTTTGTTAATGTATATTTTATTGTGAAAGTCCTGTATGGTGTTATTATGTCTATTGCTTTTTGAATTATTAATTGAGCAGGATTTACATGTTATTATTTTGGGCTCGAGCCCAAAATAATGCAAGGTAGAAAAAGAATAAAAATATAGATTCTGTGAAAGAATATGTGTTATGAGAAAAGCGATTGTGGAATGGATTGTGAGCTATTTGCTTCAGTATTTACAAGCTTTTCTTATTTAAATTACTACTCCTGCCTCAGTAAATATTTGTTGTATTTCTTTTTCTATTGGAAAAGGTTTTAATGGAGGGACATTTGCTCCACCTGGGTTTCCAACAGGTATTTTTCCAACAAAGGATTTTATACCTCCAAAAACTAGTCTTGGGAGTTGACCAAGAATTTCTTTTTTGTTTTTAATTTTAATTCCAAACTTCAGCATTTCCCAATGAACAAAGGTATGGGCGAATGGATATTTCTGTCCTAAAATATGAGCTCTTTCTAAATGATTCCAAGCAATATTCAAATTTTTGTGTTCGAATTCAGTTTTATATTTATTCAATTCTGAATTATAAAACGGCCTTAATTTTTGAGGCATAAATAGATTAAAATTCATATTGCATGTATTTAATTTCCACTTACAAGTGAAATAATTTATGCTCTAACATAAATAGATTTCGACTAATTAATGGATTTTTATGGACGTTTATATTTAACATCTAAATGAATATACATAGACCTAGAAATTCTTAAAATCCATAAATATGATATCACTAGAATTCCTATAAGTAGTGCAATAGATTGATTCGCACTCCACCCAAATATTAACATCGCAATCCCTACAATGAATAGGCAAAACCAACCAGTCCAGATATAAGAAATAAACATTGCTCCGAAATAATATCCAGGTTCAGGCTCAAAGTCCTGATTACAGTTTGTGCATTTTTCGTGCATAGCAATCGGTTTCGATATATTAAAAGGGGATAAGAATAAATCACCTTGTCTACATTTAGGGCATTTCATCTTGAATATAGAAAGTAATAAATTCATTTACTGAGCATTGTAGTGAAACTGATATGTTTTTTAGCTCGAATAAGCCTTGCTGTGACTATTGTTTTGCTAAAAAAATGTACAACACAAAAGTACTGGTTATTTTATAAACTTGAGTAACAAATGTTACAAAGAACTATGGAATAAAGATTCAAAAAAAGGAAAAATTGTCAAGAATAAAAAAGAGGCCATCTCGTCTCAAGACAGCCTCTTTTAGATTTATACATGGAATATAAATGGGTGAATTATAGTGTAATTGATCCTATTTTGATTATGCTCTGAATAT
>CAZMKA010000122.1:0-6144 GCA_964566605.1 uncultured Saprospiraceae bacterium
CTAATTTACTAACTATTAATTTCTAAACTTTGTATTCTTAAGACACTATTAATACGCTACCCCCTATCTCTTTTGTCGTATTTTTTGCCAATTTATTGATTTTTTTCAACAATAATGTAAAATTTATAGCAAATACATTCCATTAAACCTTCTGCAATGCTTTAAATTCTTCAATTAATATGTCATCATAATGATCAGCTCTGTCAAATAAATAACCCATCATCTCTATCGCTGAATCCAAATTTACATTTGCTTCGTGTATTAATAAAGATAATACAATACTGTTATTATGGACACTAAAACATAGATAGTTCATTTCATGATTCTGCTGCAACAAATACGAATAAATTTCATTTATTTTATTCTTTGGTAATAAACACAGGGTTGCATCTCCCGTAATCATGCTTGTTTTTTTGTTGTAATTGATTGAAATTAGTGCACTTCCTTTCTCAATTTCCCATGCATGCGGACCTGTTCTCGATAGTCCTGGATTATAATTAAGCTTACTTAAAACAGATTCTATTATATAGGATGGACCTTCAGGCTTATACTCTTTTATTTTACTAATTAGCTCTATTTTTGCTCCACAATGTGGACAATGATTTTCCATCTCATCTGTTTCACCTATCACATTACTGCAAGAGTAACATCTTGTTGCTATCGAATGCTCTTCCCTTATCTTAGCATAATCTTTTAAATTTTCTTCCAGTAAATTAACAGGCAATGCAAACCCTAAACTATGTCCCTTCTTCATTATAAAAGTATTAACTCCTATAACTTCTCCTTTCTCGTTTACCAAAGGACCTCCACTATTTCCTGGATTCAATGCCGCATCATGTTGTATGTAATTTACATTATTTCGCTTTTGAAGCAAATTCGAAACAATGCCTTGGGTCGCAGTAAATTCAAGTCCAAAGGGATGCCCAACAGCCAGTACATTATGCCCTTGTTTCAAATCATCCTTTTGGCTTAAAGCCAAATCACTCATCTTATGATTCAATGGTGGTTCAATTAAAGCTATATCCCTTTTTTTATCAACAAATACGACCCGGACAAACTCTTTTTTAAACCCTGAGCCCTTGACAATAACTCGCTTGTTTTGGCGAACAACATGTTCGTTTGTAACTATAAGGTCCCACTTTTTCAAGTAAAAACCCGTACCAGTTGTAAATGGCGTGGCAATCTGTAAAACCGCATTATTCAAATGATCTATTATATGCTCCATTACATAAATTGTTTGTGATAATGTATGTCAATAGATGCAACCATTTCTAGAAAACTTATCGCGAATCCAGCCATATCTGTAAAAACTAGATTTGAATAATTAATCTTTAAGTATGGATGAGTTGCTTTATTTTCTCGCAATATTAATTCAAGTTTTTTCTCTACGATAGCTTGTATTGGCAAGTATTCATCCGTGTAAGATGGCGTGAAACCTAGCGATACGAAATACTCATTCTCTAAAACCCGAAGCAGTAAATCTAGTAAGTCCAAGTCAGGTGTAGGTAAACTGTAATGAAATAACGAATAACTCGCTATGTAGCCACAAACTATTTGTGCAATCTCATTCTTGCCACTTGAATAATACATTTGAGCTTTTGGAATTTCTTTTTCAATTAATGCTCTAAGGTCATGATGACTTGCAGCTTTTGTATAATCGAATGTGTGGCATGTCTGATAAAACTCATCTTTTAATTGATCAGACGATCTTTCGAGTACTAACTGAAAATTCTCCTTTATTTCTTCACATTTTTGACTTGCAGTCTGTTTATTGTTATCGAAATATGCTCTGTGATTTCTTTCAAGAATTTCCATGACGTAACCTTCAGGTTTAGTCAAGTAGTCTAGTTTGTAATTACAGTAGAGTAGGAGATACGTAGTGATTGCAAGCTGCGACTCGTCTGAACCCAAAATCGTTCCTATAGAATCGAGTGTTTTTTGAATTTCAGTACGTAAATAAGCTTCTTTAGTAGTAAGAATCTCAGGCGATAAATACGTGATTTTACCAGATAAATGATTCTCTAGTTCATCGAATTCATCAGCTAAGATATCGTCATATTTGTCTGCATTAATGGACATTTCCTTTAAAGCATGAAACAACTTTTGAGGAGAAGCATCCATTGTGAAGCTATCGAATTTTATTATCAACCGCTCACCATCAATACAAAATCTACAATATTTGAAAAGGTAATTTCGCTCGAGTAATTTTCGATACAAACCAATATTAGGACCTGATATTCGTGCAACATCTGCTACTGCTACAAACTTATTATCGTTACATCGCCCTAAAATTTGTTTTGATCCTTGATATAATTCAAAGAAAAGTTCTCCTCCTTGCACGTCATAAGCGAGATTATCCTCCATGTCAATTCTTAGAAAACTCAGTAAGTATTCAATCGAAGGGAGTAATTCGTCATCTTCATATAGACGAATGGCTTCTCCAAATAAAGCTTGTTCCTCTTGCTCTTTTGCATTAAAAATGTGCCGACCAAACTTGATATCTGGTCCATTATCGGATTCTGCGAGTTTTCGCTTTATAAAGTTGAAAATTGACATGAGGTCAAAAAATTTAGCGCAAATATATAATTAGTTATTAGAAGAATTGAAAAGCACTGCATCTTCTATGTTTTGTAAATGTATAGATCTTAACTCTTATTAAATATTTACGTTATGTGTTATATGTTGGTAATCATTTGTATATTTGAAAAATGGAGATTTGGAATCAATACATAAAGTCTTTTAAAATGTATCTTAAACTCGAGCGTGGTCTGTCTGATCATACAGTGGACGCTTATTTAAGAGACGTGATGAAATTAGTAGAATCTGAGGCTATTTCTTCTGTGGGGCTTTCGCCCAAAGACGTTACACATGAACATATTAAGGAATTTGTGCACTTCATCTACAGTTGTGGGATGGAGCAGAAATCCCAAGCTCGTATTCTTTCAGGACTAAGAGCTTTTTTTCGTTTTTTGCTTTTGGAAGATATCATTGAAATCAATCCGCTTGATAATATTGAAAGCCCAAAACTATCGAAGAAAATTCCATCTGTATTAAGTATAGAAGAAATTGCTAGTATTATGGGTGCAATCGATATGAGTGATGATTTAGGACATCGCAATCGAGCAATTCTTGAAACACTATACGCTTGTGGATTACGAGTTAGTGAGTTAATAAACCTCAAACTGTCAGGTTATTTTCCCGATGCTGGAATTGTAAAAGTAATAGGAAAGAATAATAAACAACGTCTTGTTCCTATTGGTGAAAGTGCGATGAAACATCTGAATCTTTACATTCATGAAATCCGCAAAAAAGGACCAATTAAGAAAGGTTCTGAAGATTATGTGTTTCTGAATAGACGAGGTAATCCCTTATCGCGTGTCATGATATTCACGATTATCAAAAATTTAAAAACTAAAGCTGGAATTACTAAAGCAGTTAGTCCGCATACCTTCCGACATTCATTTGCTACCCACCTTATAGAAGGTGGAGCGAATCTGCGTGCTATTCAAGATATGCTAGGACATGAATCCATCACAACAACTGAAATTTACACGCATCTTGACACCAAGTTTCTTAGAGATACTATTCTTAAGTATCACCCAAGAAACGCTAGTTAATCATATACCAATTAGGTATTACGGATCAATTTACTGATTACTACTGATCATATCATTCATGATATGGATAGTCTCCTCTAGATAGATATCTTTTTCGAGTCTTGATATGAAATCTTCGTTTCTACCTATTCTTGAAGAATCGGCTTGAATATAAGTCATATCAACTTCTAAGTTATCTATTGTTAGTCCTTCGATTTCTGCTTTTCCTATTTTACTGAATTTTTTAGCTTCTTCAGCATCTTGCTTACGTTCTGAAACATATTCTTCAAGATTTAAAGGATACACTCTATCATCTCTGTTTTTCTTTAATCTCTCAGCATTCTCTAAAATCAATTGGAAGTTTTCATCGGACTTTACTCTGTTTTTACTATTTGATTTTATCTGATCAACATTAGATAATTTATATGCATTTTGAGTATAATCTACTTCATCTATTTCTGTCCATTCCAATGGGAAATCGTAATCTTTCTCACCTCTTTTAATATACATATAGCTGTCGGGAAGAACGATATCTGATTCTACTCCTTTAAGTTGGGTAGATGTACCATCAATTCGGAAGAATTTCTGAATGGTCATTTTCACATCACCTAGTGGTTTGAATTCATTTGCACCACGAACTCTATCAAGAGATAAAAATCTTTGAACAGTTCCTTTCCCAAAAGTACTTGGAGAACCTACGATTAATGCTCTTTCGTAATCTTGTAATGCAGCAGCTAATATTTCACTCGCTGATACACTAAAGTCATTAACCATAATAATAAGTGGTCCATCATAAACGACAGAATCGTCTTCATCTTCCAGTACATGTGGAGATTTTCCTTTTGGTTTAACTTGAACCATGGGACCTTCCTCAACAAATAATCCAGCCATATCTACTACATCACGTAAAGATCCTCCACCGTTGTTTCTTATATCCAATATGACTCCCTCTACATTCTGTTCCTTCAATTTTTCAAGCTCTGTCTTGATGTCTTTCGCACATGATCTTCCATCTTTTGATCCAAAGTCAGCATAGAATGAAGGCAAATAAGTATAACCTAGTTTTTTGTCTACACCATCAAGGTCTACCAAAACTGATTTCGCATTCCCTTCCTCCGTTATAACTACGTCTCTTTCTATGGTAACATCTTTGAAAGTACCGTCCGGTTTCTTTACTGTCAATGTTACTTTTGTTCCTTTTTTACCTCTTATTTTCGAAACAACGTCATCAAGTCTCATTCCCTCTATATTCAATGCTTCTTCCTCTTTCTCTTGTTTTACTGCAGAAATCAAATCATCAACTTCAAGCTCTTTTCCTCTCCATGCTGGTCCTCCAGGAACAATAGAAACTACCTTCGTGTAATCTCCATCTACTGATAGACGCGCACCAATTCCTTCTAGTTTACCTGACATTCTTATATCGAAATCAGCCTTTTCCTTGGGATTAAAATAGTCGGAATGTGGATCGTAGACATGTAAGAATGAATTAACATAAGATTCGAACCTGTCTGATCTACGAATTTTTCCGAGTCGATCAAACCATTCTTCAAAACTTTCTTCTACTTCTTCTATACTTTTGGCAAGTAATTCTTCATCAGTTTTAACTTCTACTGGTTCCATTTCTTCATCGCTTCCTTCTTCTTTTGCCTTATTTTGCTTCTCTATTGCTTTTTCCTGCTTGTCTTTTTTACTGTAATATTTAGTAAGAACATCGTATTTCAATGTTTTTCTCCAGTAATCTCGTAGACCTGCTTCACCTTCAGCATGCATTCTATTTTCAGGATCAAGTTCTATTTCTTCATTCTTAGTGAAATCGAAATCCTTTTTTATCTCTTCCTTGAAAATATCTTCGGCTCTATCTATTGAACCTTCTATGGTAGTATTAGCTTCGTTGAAAAACAATAAAGTATTATTTTTCAATTCATCATCCATTTGAGTTTTATAACTTGCTAATTTTTCCAATTCTTCTTGAGTAAGAAATCTTTTATTTCCGTCAAGTGACTCTATAAATAAATCATATGCCTTCATTGAAAAGTCATCATCAAGCTCTTGTGGCTCGTAATGGTAGTTGTCAAGATACAAAAGGACCGCCTTGATTATAGCTTCCTCTTTTGCAGCAGGATCATTAAATAATGGTTTAACTAGGAACATCGCTGCAATGATTGCAAACGACGAAAAAGCAAATAGATAATTTCTCATTTTCCGACTCAATTTAAAAACGCTTATGTTACTAATCTTAATTATATATCAAAAATAGCACCGATTTTTTTGGGATACAGTAAATGTAACAACATTGATAGTATATATAGTTTTCTCAAACGCTATTTTAACCGAATTTTTGCATTTGATTTTACATTTTGGGCTCGAGCCCAAAAAATAATAAAAGAAAAAGAATGATTTTGCTAAAACGATACATGTGGCAATTGTAATTTCTACCTACCTTAGATTGTATTATCAATGGAACATCACGTACCCACAAAACATACCTACATCACAAACCCACACAACATACCAACATCACAAACCCACACAACATACCAACATCACA
>CAZMKA010000122.1:6244-10857 GCA_964566605.1 uncultured Saprospiraceae bacterium
ACAAACCCACACAACATACCAACATCACAAACCCACACAACATACCAACATCACATACCCACACAACATAACAAAACCAAATACCCACACAACACCGGTATTACTAATTATTAATTAGCTCATTACTAATTATCATTCCTGATTTGCTAATTGTCCACAAGCGGCATCAATATCCTTACCACGACTTCTACGCACGGTCATCATAATTCCTTTGGATTTCAAGTGCTTCGCAAATGCATCCAATGTGTCTTTTGAGCTTTTGACGAAAGTCAAACCTGGAATCGGATTGTACTCGATGACATTAATTCGAACCGGGAAACGCCTGCATAAAGCGGCAAGATTATTAGCATCTTCTATGCTGTCATTGAAGTCTTTGAAAGCGATGTATTCGTATGATATTTTATTTCCTGTTTTCTCGTAGAAATAGCTAATGGAATCCATTAATGCTGCAAGTGTATTGGATTCATTAATAGGCATGATCTTGTCACGCTTTTCATCGTCAGCGGCATGTAATGACAAGGCAAGGTTTACGCCTGTATCATCATCGGCTAATTTCGTTATCATCTTAGCTATTCCAGCGGTACTTATCGTTATTCTTTTTGGGGAAATATTGAGCCCTTTTTCACTTGTCAGCAGATGTATACTTTCCAAGGTTCCTTTATAATTTAACAAAGGTTCTCCCATTCCCATATACACAACATTCGTCAATGGATGCCCAAATTCCTCTTCACACATTTCGTTGATCAACACATATTGATCATAGATTTCTGCACCGTCTAGATTTCGCATTCGCTTCATCATTCCTGTCGCACAGAATGCACAACTTAAGCTACAGCCAACCTGTGAAGAAACACATACGGTATATCGATCCGAGTCGGGAACAGGAATAAGAACAGACTCTATTTTGTGTCCGTCGTGTAGTTTGAAACGGCATTTGATGGTGCCGTCATTACTCTTTTGTTTTGCATCGAGCACGATGCCATTTATCACGAAATGATCCTCTAATTTTTGGCGTAAGCCTTTCGATAAATTCGTCATTTCATCAAAGGAAACCGCTCGCTTTTTCCACAGCCATTCGTCTATTTGCTTAGCCCTGAACGCAGGTTCTTTTTGGGCTTGAGCCCAAACCTTAAGCTCGTCAAGGCTATATTTACGAATATCTGTTTTTACGGTTTCTGACATATCATTTTACTCGTTTAAAGCTTCGTTGAAATGGCTTACGAAATCAGCAACAGACATGGTTCCTTTATCTCCTTCTCCTTGGCGTCTTACAGCCACTCCTCCATTCGCAAGTTCTTTCTCACCTACGATAAGTAAATAAGGAATCTTCGCTAACTCGTTGTCGCGAATTTTTCTTCCTATCGACTCTGTTCTGTCATCGATTATTCCACGTATATCATGCTCAGCAAGTTCGAGTTTGATTTCGTTACATAAGTCAACATACTTGTCGGAAACTGGCAATAAAACATACTGTTCTGGTGTCAGCCAAAGCGGAAATTTACCTGCTGTATGTTCTATCAAAATACTCATAAATCGCTCCATACTCCCAAAAGGTGCACGGTGAATCATTACAGGTCTATGCGTTGCATTATCTGATCCTATGTATTCCAATTCGAAACGTTCAGGTAGGTTGTAATCTACTTGAATGGTACCAAGTTGCCATTGACGACCGATCGCATCTTTGATCATGAAATCAAGTTTCGGCCCGTAGAATGCAGCTTCGCCATAAGCCGTTACTGTTTTAATATCTACTTCACTCGTTGCATCGATAATCGCTTGTTCAGCCGCTGCCCAATTCTCGTCAGAGCCTATATACTTCGATGGATTGTCTGGATCTCTTAATGAAATTTGAGCTGTATAATCCTCGAATCCCATTTTACGAAGCACCATAGTCGTTAGTTCTAGAACGTCTAGAAACTCGCCTTTTAATTGTTCTTTTGTACAGAAAATGTGTGCATCATCTTGTGTAAACCCACGTACTCTTGAAAGTCCATGTAGCTCACCTGATTGTTCATATCTGTAAACTGTTCCGAATTCTGCTATTCTTACAGGAAGCTCCTTATAAGATCTTGGTTTATGACCGAATACCTCACAGTGGTGCGGGCAATTCATCGGTTTTAATAAGAATTCTTCACCTTCTCTTGGTGTCTTTATCGGTTGAAAACTATCTTCACCATATTTTTCATAGTGCCCTGATGTAATATACAAGTTTTTATGTCCAATATGTGGTGTCACTACACCTTGATAACCTCTTTTTTCTTGTTCTTTCTTAAGGAATGCTTCAAGTCTTTCACGAATTTGAGCACCTTTTGGTAACCAAATTGGTAAACCTGAACCTACTTTGTCGGAAAACATGAAAAGTCCAAGTTCTTTACCTAGCTTTCTGTGATCTCTTTTCTTAGCTTCCTCCATCATGTGAAGGTATTCCGTAAGTTCTTTTGCTTTCGGGAAAGTAATTCCGTAGATTCTCGTTAGTTGTTTTCTATTCTCGTCACCTCTCCAGTATGCCCCTGCAAGTGAGGTTAATTTTATTGCTTTGATTATACCTGTTTGAGCGATATGTGGTCCTCGACAAAGGTCTGTGAAATTCCCTTGTGTATAGAAAGTTATCGTTCCATCGTCGAGGTCATTTATCAATTCAAGTTTATACTCATCATTCTTTTCTTTGAAGTAAGCTAGTGCCTCTTCTTTGGATACTTCTTTTCTTACAAATTCATTTTTCTCTCTTGCAAGCTCTAGCATCTTTTTTTCTATTTTCACTAAATCATCAGGAGTAAGAGAAATGTCTCCTGTGTCTACATCGTAATAGAATCCTCTTTCAATAGGAGGTCCTATGGCGAATTTTGTTCCAGGATATAAAGCTTCTATGGCTTCCGCCAAAAGGTGAGCAGACGAGTGCCAAAAGGTCATTTTTCCATCGGGATCTCTCCAGGTATTAAACACAATATTTGAATCTTCAGTAATGGGACGAGAAGCATCTCTGACTTCGCCATTTACTGTTGCTGAAAGTACATTACGTGCTAGTCCTTCGCTTATAGATTTCGCTACATCAAGTGATGTAGTTCCAGCTTCATATTCTCTTATATTTCCGTCGGGAAAAGTGACTTTAATCATTTCGTAAAAAATTTAAGGGCAAAAGTAAGGAATACCTAGTTGATAAGGAATTATGGTGGGATAAAAAGTAGTTAAGTAAGGTAGAGATGAGAGAAAGTGTAAAACGAAAGAGTATAAATATGGTATTTTAGAATTATTAATTTAACTTTTTACAATTATAATAGCCTTAAAATACTAATCCATTATCAATCTTAAAACTTCTATCTTTCTATTCTTTTTTAGTTTCGTTTTAAACTTTATTCCGCATTCAGCCCGTGCTGTGTCTTCTATTAATTCTGTAACATGTATTCAACAAGAAGAGGTTAGAATAGGGGAAAAAAGTACTTTTGTTTTTAAAAAGATAAAGTCATATATCCAAAAGTTTTTCTCTTTTGCTGACAAAAATTCTAGCCCATTTTGGATTTATATTTTTTTAATATTTTTACCTACAATCAGCATGTCTTACTTATTTATAATATTAGGTGTAGGTATATTTATAATTGGTTTTCCGCAAATTTTTATCAATTTATTAGGAGTACTTTTAATTTTATTGGGAATATTTTTACCCATTCTCATTCTATCTAAATACCTACGTAAGCTTGTAAGAAGTCATTTTGAGTTTATTGGCAAAGAATATACTGAAAGGAATATAAATTATCTTTCGTTTTTGCTTTCAATAATTCCATTGGTTTTGAGTATATTATCTGTGTTTTTCTCTTTTATTTTTTAAATGTTTTTGTTGACTTATTCACGAAATAATTAATTTAGCGTTTTATAAAAAACCTTCTTCAAAAAGAATAAAAATATTTAAGTAATTTCTATGAAAAATTTACGGTTAACGATTTTAATTATTGTGTTATCTTTCTTTTTTAGCTCAGCTCCGCTTACAGTTAATGCTATTTCAGCTAATACTTCAATAACTTCCACGGAAAAGGAAAATTTTAAAATAGGAGAAAAAATAGCTTCATTTTTTAAAAAGATTAAATCTCAAGTTGAAAGAATATTCAAAACGGAAGAAAAACAAACTTCTCTATTTTGGATACAGGCTATAGCTCTAATACTTGCAGGTATAGCTGTGGGAATTGGGTTAATAGTATTAGCTTTATTAATTGCATTTAGTGGGACTGCAACTGCGAATGTTTTATCTATTATTTGTCTAGTTTTGGGTGTTTTTTTACCAATTGTATCCCTGTATTACATCTTCCGAAAACTTCTCAAAAAACATTTTGAAATTATAGAAAGAGAAGAATCTCAGCGAAAGATTAATTTGTTTGCTTTTTTACTTTCTTTGGCTCCAGGACTTTTAGCAACTCTTTCATTTTTATTTTTATTTCTCCTTTAAAATTAAAGACTTCTTTATTTTCTTTTTTCATATAGTCCAAAAACAACTATATAGATAAATTTTGAAATGAAAACTTGAATATTAAGGAAATAAAAGCATTATGAGTTACTTTTTGGATAACTAAAATGAATTAAGAAGAATAAGCGTCATATTGGACTATAATTTCAATCATATTTAT
>CAZMKA010000123.1:0-10745 GCA_964566605.1 uncultured Saprospiraceae bacterium
TGATAATGATAATATTTTATTAAAATATTATTTACAATACTAAAGGAATAGCGAATCCTGGAATACTTCATTTGATTATTCACATAACAGGAGAATAATAAACCTGCCCTAAATTACATTTCCTTAAATCTAGCTGACCTATTTAAACTAATTCCGACTAATAGATGCAGAGGCGGAATCCGAAAAGCCTAATTTTAAAAGAGTAGGAACCCCAAATAATTTTAATCATATGAGTCTGAAAACAATTAATGTGACAATCGGAAACAACTTAAATGCCATTGTAAAAGACAGAACTAATGTAAATGCTGTCGCAACTTTTCTACCTGAAGATGCTTTAACTTATAAAACTCCGCAAATTGCAGGAGGACATGGATACGGGCCTTTTAAATTAGAATACAATACGGATCATCTTACATTGAATATTGATGTATATGCTAATAACTTAGGTTCGTCAGAAACAATTGTGACAATTCCTCTTAATGCGAGCGAACTTTCAATTGACTTGCAAGGAACTTACAATGGAAAAATTGATATTGAAACGAATTTCAATTAAGAATTGAAAAAGATAGTTTGCTCAAAAAATTGAGCAAACTATTTTTCTTAAAGAATGACTGCCAGAATTAAACTCCCTATATGAGTTCTGAATCAAAACTAATTTAGAAACCTCCTAAAGCTTAATCACTTTAAAATACTTTTCAAAACTATTGTTATAGCACTTTACAAAATATGCTCCAGAAGTATATCCTTCGAGTGAGATTGTCGTTTTTCCAATATCTTGTGATACCGAATTAACTTGAAGCGTTCGCCCCAAATAGTCATAGATCACTATATTTATCTTCTCATTATGTGTAGAAAGTGATTCAAATTCTATATTGAAATGATCTTTTGCAGGGTTTGGAAATAACTTTATTGTATTCAATGAAATTTCAGTCGTGGCTATTGGTAATTCAATGACTACTGTCTCTTCATAAAGACAACCTCCTGATATTTTTCGAACAACAACATCGTAAGTTCCTGGACTTAAATCGGTAAATTCATTGTCCGTGAAAAAGCTTTGTCCTCCATCTATACTGTACTCATGAGAGTTCAATTCTCCTGTCAGGTTTATTGAAATTATTCCATCATTTGCTGATTCAGAAGTCACATTTGTTGCAACAATATCAACTTCAATTTCACAAGCTTTTACAGGAGCAACAACTTCATATGTACATATATCCAATGAATCTTTAACTACAACGTTATAGTCACCTACAGGTAATCCTAGAAATTCATTAGTCAACACAAAACTTTGCCCTCCATCTATACTATATTGATACGGCCCTACCCCTGAAAGAGGCTCTATTGTTATTGAACCATTTGCTGTTGATGTTGAAAATGCATCTACAACCTCAACAGATGCAAAAACAAATTCACAGCTTTCTATAGTCACTGATTTCTCGAATGAGCAAATACCGATAGCATCTTCAATAAATATGTCATAAGTTCCAGCTGATAAATCATTAAATACATTGGAATCAGAGAAGTTTTGTCCTCCATTTATACTGAAACTGAATGGACTTACACCTCCATTCGTATTAATTGAAATAACTCCATCATTTACAGAAGTACTACTTGTATGAGTTACATTTACCGCAGCTGTAAATTCACATCCTGTTCCATCAGGACAAAACTTTTCACTCGTTTCGAATTCAAAGTTACCATTGTTGAAGGCAATCGTATTTCCGTCAGCATCCTCTATCATAAAATTCCCCATACCGAAATCACAACAGATTCCATCACCATATGAATCATAAACGTAAAGTGAGAAACATGAAGTGTAATTTACACATAAATCTTCGGTGTAAACGCTTGTATTTGATTCCAAAGAACCACTAGCTATTACTTGATATGTTCCTTCATCATATAATTCCCAAGAGGTTTCTTGCGGATAAGAATCGGCATTTATAATCAAGGTTATAATATCATAGTCAGAATCCAACGATGTATTTGTTGTCGCTGAATTATTACTTATATCAGCATCAACCTCATTATTCACACTTAACAAACTTAAAGTTATATCATTATTGGTTTGTTGAAGATTTTCATTTATCGTGATTTCAACATAACCTTGCTCTTGAAAAGGAACATTAACTGTTTCCACTATAGTACCCACAACCATCCCATTTACCATCACCTCAATTTCCACTTCACTTATCGTTGTTTCACCATGATTAGCAATGATTGCATTCAGATCAAGCGATTCATCACATAAAACAGAAATTTGCCCTATTGAAAGTGCTCCTTCCAATTCATTAATCTTACTTAAAACCATATTTAACGTATCGTTTCCTATATATTCATCATCAATATCGCTAACAATTCCTGTTATGTTATAATCACCAATTGCTGAAAAATCTTGTGGTACCGTAAATTGAAAATCTGCCTCTGAAAACGGCTCAATAGTACTGGTGATTGACTGGGTTTCTATCAACTCACCATCTACCATTAGTGCGATTTCAAAATCGCTCATTGGATTTAGTCCTTGGTTAGCAATTGTTGCAGTTACAAGCTCATTACTTCCCAAACTAGCTGATGACTGTGGTTCCAAAATTGCCTTTACCCCTAAATCATTATTGCCATTAATATCAGCCCAAAACGAAACCCATGGTCTTGCCTGTTTTATCGCTAGTTGATCTTGTGCCGTTACTTTATATTCTATATCCATTCCGAATCCTTCGACTCCTACTACGTCATATAGAATTGCAAATTCTTCATGAATAATCGTAAGATATTCTCTCATTTGGTCAAGATATTCTACATCCATAACGAGTTCACCTGGATTTACCAAGTTCGAAAGCCTTAATACGAGATATCCGCCTGCTTGGGTAGGATCAACATACAATAAAATCTCTTCCGGAACCGAATTAGGATCAGGGTTTGTAATCAATGATTCGCCTACTTGTGTATTTAGATAATAACTATTTTCCGTTTCGTAAATAGGATCGATACTAATCCCTACTCCATTCGATTTTTCTTCTTGAAAATTCGGATGACAAAGCACTCCCATAGCTGCCATGAAGTGATCAACTCGATAAAAATCCCTTTCCTCGTATGCTCTAAAATTCCACATACTGGCATAAACCTGTTTAATGGATTTAGATATATGACCTTCGTCAAGATGTTGGGTTTTCGAAGTATATAAACCAGCGCCACTAAAACCTGGTAAATCCTCATTATTCGTACTAGAACGGCATCTTACAGCTGTTCCTTCTGGGAAAGCATCATGCATTTCTTGTAAATCATCTAAGATCCATTGTGGCATTTCAGCATCTTTAATATCTCTCCTAAAATCCTTTAAACGTTCCGTACGGAAATTTATATCATCCTGAAAAACAGGATTATCTATCATTACCTGAGCCTCCTCATAAAAGTTATTGAATTTCATAAACTCATCGTAATAATAAAATGGAATCCCGAAACCATCAGGTATCGTTCCTACAGGTAAGTCAAACTTTCTCATGGTGGCTACATTGGAACATTTCGCTCCAAACCCAACAGACATATTAAATTCGATATCATCGAGTGGCAATATCTCTGTAAAACTTAAATCTCGAACAGGAATTTGAGGATTTTCGGGTCTGAGTTCTTCATACCACTCATTTACTTCACTTAATGTAGCTGAACGAATTTCAAATTTCTCGTTTTCTACTTTGTAATAAATATAATCATTTAGTAAATTTTGAATGGAATCAATTGAAAGCGGATCTTTTATGTAAGCATTAGGCACATCGTCTTGAATCGCTCTTAAATTAACATGTGATAAAGGTGTCTGTATAACTGAAGTTATGATTCCACCTACCCTAGGCAACGAATTCGGCAAAGCATCATAAAGTACAATATCTCTGGCACCTGGTGTCTCACCTAAATCTTCCATATGCTTAAAAAATCCATATCCTTCTGCTTCATGAAATGGTATATAATTGATTTCTGCAAAAACATCAGATTCCAAAACAACATCGAATCGAGAACCTTCAAAATCGTCAGCATATTCATCATTATATAAATCTTCATCTGCTTGTCCTATAAAGTGATTCATATTATTCTTAAGAAAAGGCATATTTGCCACTAGCAATTCATATGTTCTTTGAGTAGCTTCGTAATCTAGAGCATTTCCAAAAGAGAAATTAAAGGAATAACTTCCTATCACGCCGTTTGGAGAAATATCTGTAGCATTAAATACAATCTCACCAGAACTATCATCACCTACTACTGTTGCACCAATAGCACTAAAAAAACCAGCATGAATAACGTGTGTATTGCTATTAATAAAGTAGACTTTGGGTTCATCTGTATCTCTATCAAGTATACCAAACTTCACATATAATTGCCCATTTAAAAATGGTGCCCATGGGACATCATTTACTGCTGCAAGATCAAGAAATGTTTCGGCATCGGGAATAGAAGTAGAACCATCAATAAATGCAATTGATTCTGCATAATTAATGGGAGCGTCAGTTGGCATATTATTAAACTCAGTGAGATCATCTATCCCGTCACCATCATAATCGTCGGGATTTGCCACATCATGTTCTGTGATGGAATAGTTTTCTTGCGGATAAGCTGCCCCAGGTTCAGAAATTATCATTGTACCATCCACTCCTATCGTCATTGATGTTGCCCAATTATATGTAGGATTATGTTGTGCATGTAAAATATAATATTTCCCTTCTTCTGCCTGAATTGATAATTGAACTTGACCAATAGGGTTTATAGAGTAATTATCAATTGTTACTTCTTGAGCAAAGCTGATTCTACAGATAAAAAGAAAGAAAAAAACAGGTGAAATAATTAATTTCATCATAATATAATGGTGTTGGTTTACAGATTCTTAAAAATAAAGATAACAATGTTTTGGATTGTATTACGTCGTAAAGAAGCGAATATTGATTAGATAACTAAAAGGATAGAAAATAATTGAAGCAAAACTTTATTAGTTAATTCCAATTGTTCTTAATTTTTTGGGTTGAACCCAAAAAATAACACAGCATAAAAGTCAACGTATTCGAGCTATTTCAGGAGAAATACTTTACAAATTCACATTGGGCGAAAGCCCTTTTCAGCTATAAATAAATAGACTTTTTACTTAATTGATGTAAATTACATCTTCGCAACTATTCGTTCCATCAAAAACGTCTCCCGTTCAATACTCATTCCTTTTTTATCGCTAGACAACATTGTTTCTCGATTGTGCTTAATTGCTTCGTGGATATTTACCCAGCTCGCTTTCATCCCATTTTTGATTTCATACGACTCAAGATTAGGGATTCCTAGTTCAGGATGTACATCACAAGTGTAACAATATGAAATCATGTGCTGGACATCGAATTCAGGCTTATACCATGGACGATATTCCTCATAAATCCCAAAGGGTTGAATGTTTGTAATTCCTATTGCACCAGTTTCTTCGCTTAGCTCACGAATCATTCCTTCCACAATATCTTCTTCTTGATCCAGCCCACCACCCGGAAGGCTGTAATCGTCATAACGCTCCGTATACATCAACAAAATATTATCATCTATCATTGCAATACTTCTAGTGGATAACCTTGTAAAAGTAGATTTATCCGAAAGGTCTTTTACATCAGGATGGAAGTGCGTTTTTAAAATTTGCATGAATAGAAAAGGATGTTTCTTTGAAAAAGAAAGCAAAGTTAGTTTTATTGTGGAGAATGCTTGGAAACTATCTTTATAAATTGAGTAGTTAGGATTATAGGAAAGTTCATGCTTTTGAATTTGGGCTTTAAGCCCAAAGGAGTTGGTTTTAAATTACATCTGTATAATTAGTAGAGTTATCATACTTTTGAAATTTAAACTTATGCATCCATAAATAATGTTTTGCATTGTTTTTTTGGGTTGAACCCAAAAAAAATTACATCGATTTTAATTCTTTTTCTTCCTCTTTCGTATCTCCTTCATATGGATTTTCCCCCATTAAAATAAGGCTTCCATTTATTATTCCACTCTTAGTATCCCATAAAAGCTTGTACTTATTCCCTTTACCATCCCAAGTAATTATTTTGTAAATAGACTTAGAATCTCCATAAACTTCTATGATACCATGTAAAGCTTCAAATCCCATTTCGCCATATTCTGAAGATAGTTCTTTCGACAATCGTTCCAAAATAGTTTCACCTCCTATACCCGTTAAGTCATTTAACTCCCACGTTAAAATAGCACCTGCAATTAATTTTCCGGCCCATGTTTCTGCTGCACCAACCGCTGCGACGCTACCTCCCAATGATGAAATAGCCAAAACTCCTTCTAAGCCAAGTAATAAACCTTCCAAAACTGCGTATTCATTATTATCTCCATCTAAGCTCCACTCTTTGTCTTTAACGCCCTCAATTGTATTATAAAGCCAATTTGTTTTTGTTACTTCCTTTGGATTGTCTTTCCATTTTTCATACTCTTGCTCACTATCATACTTTTTTATTACATCAGTTTTTATAGACGTGTCACCAAATAGTGTTGCATCGCCATTTACATCGTATTCCCATACTTCATTAATTGATGCTTTTTTAAAGTCTGAATAATAAATATTAATTCCCAACGCATCTAATAAATCTAGTGCTTCTCTTTTCTCTTCCGTTTCCAACACAGCAAAATTGTAGGTTTTGATTTCGCCATTTGCGTCATTAACGATTAATTTACCAAATCCTCCCTCGTATTCTTGTTTGTCAACACTTGTAAACATTTTGTTATTATAAGAAATAGTTTCTCTATACACACCAGTTTGCTCATTACATTCCACAATCAATACACCGTCGGTATATACATCTTCTTTATGTCCCCATCTTTCTAAAAACTCAGTGGATTCTTCCTTTTCACCTTGTTTATTAATATCAATAAAAGTCACCATCAAATTTCGTCCTTTACCATAAGCAACTTGAGGAATTCTTGTTCTCTTGATATCCAAAGGAGATTTATGTTTACTTACTTGATTGGAATAATCATTTACTTCGAAACTTGAACCATCATCTTTCTTGTCTTCTTTTTCTTTACCGTTATTTATATTGTAAGGTGGAGGAGTAATAGAAATTCCAGAGCTTGCCGCATTAGTGAAAGCTGAACCTATTCTTTCAGTATGTTCATTATCGTATTTATTTTCCATTAGATTAGTTTGTGTAAACGGTGATAAACTTTTATTTAATATGTTCCTAATCCACCTGAGTAGTCCTTTACTTCAGGAATATGGCTAGGTGGCTTATTTTCATATTCATCGACGAAATTTTCAGGAATATTTGCTCGAAATTTGTCAAGATAATCTTCCTTTAGTTTTTCATCATCTATATTGAAAATTTCGAAAAAGTTTTCGATGCCATGTTTTTCGACACCTTTTCCCACATTAGATTCACCTTTTTTCCTAACGTATTGTAAATTTCCATCAGCTTTTAAACCCCGCATACGATTAGCAAAATCTAAAATTTCACCTGCATTTACGTACGCTTTAATATTACTTTCTCTACCATTAATATCGATATCTTTATATTTATCTTCCAGATTATCTTTTGTCAATTCAGATACAGCCGCCGCATTGAAGGTTATTGCGTTACTACCTGTTGCATATGCTGCTGTAGAAGCTAGCCCTCCACCAAGTGAATGACCTACAAAAATAACCTTATCAGCACCACCAACCATATTAACCACAACTCGTGCTAAAGAGGCAGCATCTTTATGTTGGGTAGATAGCCCTTTCGTTTCAGCATAATTTGTTTCCCAATCTTTCAAATCTTCAGTTCCCGCAAAAGCAAGCATGTATCGTTTCTCTTTTACGTTTTTTTCATTTTCTTCTTCTTTCTCAAAAAGCTGAAATTTAAAACCTGTATTTTCATTATACTCCTCATTTATTTTACCATTAAGCATGTCAGATGGTTCCCATTCTGTAGGAGCATAAATTTTACTTTCTCCTCCGTACACAGCTGTACTAGCCATAACTGCTTGATTTCTATCCGCTGAATCATTATATGGTGTTTTACCACTAGCTATGGAATTTCCTATAGGATTCATTATTGCTTGATATTGCTTACTAACTCTATCAGCGCCTACCATGTTGTTCGTGTAATCTAATTCTGAGAAATGATTATTCTTGGTGTTTTCAAAGCCTTCAATTTGATTGTTTCGAAATTGTTCTTCTTGCTGGGCTCGTAAACTTATTGGTGTCTTTTTCTCTAAATAACTAGAATTAAATGAGGGTGTAAAAAGCCCATCATTTTGCTTTTTCTTTTCATTATCATTTACAGGATTGACGTAGTATTTTTGGTAAGGATTAGCAGGAGCTTTTAATGAATTGCTACTTAAACTATTCTTGTATGGAGAATCAACATTGTTATAAGGTGGAGGTCTCTTAACAACACCTTTTTTACTACTAGAATAAGCAGCACCAATAGGTTCTTCATTAGTGGATTTATTAATTTTCTTGTTTTCATCCATAGATGGAAATCATCTTCTTTGATTAATTCTTAAATATGAATTTATAAATATAGTAAACTTTATACTTACAATGATTTGTTAATTTTAGAACGGTGAAACTAAATATATAAATGGTGAGTATTATTGATTAAGTGGTTAGTCTATCAACTTAATAAGATATAATATATTAGTAAGTGTCGGGGTTACAATTTGCATTATTTCATATCATTATTGAGGCATCAATAACAAGCTAAAAATCGTTATTGCATTTTAAGGCATTCTTGAAAAACAAATCGTGATTGAGTTTACAAAATAAACGAATAACACAAACCAAGTTTTTATTATGAGAAACATGAAACAACTAACATTACTTTGTTTACTCACTTTTTCTATCTTTTCTTGCGAAAAAGAGGACAATTCCACTGGTGAAATACAAAGAATCAAAATTGATAATTTACTTCAATACTTGCCTTTAGATAGCTTAATGGATAAAAGCAAAGCCGTTTTTACTTCTGTTGAAGGAGATGAAAAAGTACTATCTTTAGAAATTATTGAAGATGTAAAAACTCAAATAATTAATAATACATATTATGAAAGTGAAGACATTTATATAGGTTACAATGACCCTTCCACTTTTGATTATTATTTATATATCAAAGCAATTGGAGTATTAACAGATGACTATGAACAAAACTTATTTATAACAGCTCAACTTACTCAATTTATTACTGATTATGTTCCAACAATTATAATCTCAGATTCGGGAGCTCCTCAATTTCTTTCTAAATTCCATGAATCCAAAATAATTGCAGGTAAATCTTTTGAAAATGTATATTCTAGTCTACGAATAGAAGGTCAAGATGCTTTTGGAACAATTGATTATACAACTGAATTAGGAATTGTGGGGTTTACTGATGAAAATGGAATGGTATTTTCATTAAAGGAATTAATAGAATAATTTTAATAGAGATTTTTAAAATCATAAAATCCCCACTAAAGCTCAGCACCCCAGCTGTGCTTTTTTTATATATACAATTTACATCATTTATACGTTATATATAACCTTTAGGGAAGGTTTGATAATTCTTTTTTCTAATTGAATAGTGCTAATTTTTAAATAGAGCGATAATACTAATTATAATTGCTATTATAGTCAAAGCAAGATGTGTTATGTTCTTATTTTTTCTGATCTTATCCCATTCTAATTGTTTTAATTTGAGTTTTTCATCTATCAGAGAATTAAATATTTCTTTAGTAACTAATTCTTTTTTATATTCACTAAATTGTTTAAAAGTTTCCCCTAATCCTATAAAGTTTTCACCTTCGTCAGTCAATATGTAAATATACTCTCCATTTCCAAAACTAGGCTCTAATGGTTTTTCAAGTAAATCAATAGAAACCAAATGGTCAAAAGCTAACCTTATATTATTTTCGGTAAGCTCGAAATAGTTTAAAAATAAATTTCGCTGAGTTGAATTAGACGTAAAAATTGTTTCTAGTCTTTCAGGAGTATAGTTTTTCTGAAGATTTTGATTTTTCTGCTCAGGCGACAGTTTCCAAAATTGATCTTGTTTTGATTTTTGTAAAAATTTAGAAGGTGTTATTATTAAATTCCTTTCATTCAATCCATAACATGCAATTATATGATCCAGTAGGCGAATTAATTCTTCATCTTTATAAATGTCATTTATAAGTGTGTCATATTTCTGTTTCATTTTTAACTAATTTACGAGTATATCTATTAAATGGATGTATAAAAGAATTCGTTCATTATGATAACTATATATTAAGCACATACTAATTTCGGAGTATATACGCGAAAATAGGAGATTTTTGCAGTAGTAGTATTGTTTTAGATAAAGCTTCAATGTTTTGGTTATACTACTTCCTATTCCCGATACAAAATTAAACTATCGTTATCAGAAAATTTAGATATTATTGTTACTTTTCACGTCTCGAATCCATCTACTATTGCTCTACTTCTTCAAATCGTCCGCAAGATGAGGTCCGTGCGAATGGTTAACATATTAAATTACATAAAATTCAACTAACAGTTATCCAATTGTCGCTTTAGGATAAGGAAGGAATAACAGTAGAAGCAGAAAAAAGAGTAAATTTCACTCTAGTCTAATGAATGCATGCACTCCGTGCCTGCCTTTTTTTGCTTCATCCGAAAATACTCGAATATATTCTGTAAAGGATTTAAGATTCGATTTAATTTTTTTATTGACTCGTTGCACTCGTCGATCCCTGAGGTGGAAGAACGAGCGTTCCGAAGGAAAAGATTGACTAAACGT
>CAZMKA010000124.1:0-7312 GCA_964566605.1 uncultured Saprospiraceae bacterium
GATCACCTCTATCCATCCGCTACGTTGTCCTCGAAATGTTGGTTCTAAAAACATATTGATTTTTTTTTAAAAGCGTAAATCTAATTATATTTTTACTTTACACATTAAGAAATCATTATCTTGTTGGTTTCTTATACTGAAATGGTACTGTTTTTGCGTTACTTAGTGTATAAATATTGACGATGGATTATAAAAAGGCAAGAAAACAAATAAAAAAGATAAAAACCTTACTTGATTCTTTTGAATCGCTAGAAGAACCAATTACGGAAATGGAGGCACGTCTGCTTCGTAAATATGCAGACGAATTCAAGAAAATTATTCCTCATTTTGAAGAGGAAGAAGAGATTGTGCCTGTGGCTCAGCCTAAGGTAGAATCAGCAATAATCAATTTGAAAGGTGAAATTCAAGAAAAAGAATTACCTAAGCCTCCCAAGGAAGAGGTAAAGGAAGAAGAATTCGATGTGCCACCAGTTGCAGAAATTGTTGAAGAGCCTGTAGTAGAGGAAGTTGTGGAGCTTGCAGCTAAGAAAGTTGAACCTGTAGCAACAAAAAAAGTTGCACCGCCTAAAGTTAAAAAACCTAAGAAAGTAGCTTTAGTTGCTGAGCATGATGAGGAAGAGATAGGGAATATATCACTT
The DNA here is from genome assembly GCA_964566605.1 of uncultured Saprospiraceae bacterium. GTDB lineage: Bacteria > Bacteroidota > Bacteroidia > Chitinophagales > Saprospiraceae > JAHDFB01. The sequence goes on from CAZMKA010000124.1 coordinate 639, forward strand.
TGGGAACCGGTAAAAATTACTGAATTATCTCAAAAATTAAGTTTTTCTCCAATAAAAGATATCTTAAAATCAATCAGCCTTAATGAGCGTATTTTTACACAAAAGGAGTTATTTAATGGTGATAATCTTAGCTTCCGAGCTACGCTTGAGAAATTAGAAACCATGAACACTTTTAAAGAAGCAAGTGACTATTTGAGGAAAGGTGTTGCTGCTAATAATAAGTGGGAAGATGCTAAGAAAATAAAAAAGGCGAAAGAATTTATGCGTTTGGTCCAAAGAAGATTTTTATAATAAACGCAACTCATAATCTAGTATGAGCGTTATTAGTAGCAATAGTGGTAAAGTTTTCACATCATAGTTATTAATGACGAATAAATCGAATATATTCAAAGAAGTATTTAGCGCATTCAAAGTGCCTATTTTGCTAGTTAGCATACTGTGGATAATACAACTATGGGTCGATTTATTTGGAGTGAATGTTCGAGAATATGCTTTAGTGCCCAGACGAATTTACGGGCTTTGGGGGATATTAAGCTCTCCACTTTTTCACAGTGACTGGGGCCATCTTATGAACAATACATTTCCACTTTTATTTACGGGATCGATGATGTATTATTTCTACAGGAAGTCGGCATTGCCTTCCATTGCAATTATACACATCATGACTGGTTTAGCTGTGTGGTTATTTGGCCATCATGGCTATCATATAGGAGCGAGTGGGGTAGCGTATGGAATGGTTTCATTTATTTTTTGGAGTGGAGTGTTTCGTCGAGATGTCGAAGCAATAATATTGTCACTTATCGTGGTAATTTTATATAGCGGGATGATTGTGGGGATTTTTCCTGACGAACCAGGAATTAGTTGGGAATCGCATTTATTCGGAGCGCTCATGGGTTTATTTACATCGATAATTTTCATGGGCGTTGACAAGCCATTGAAGAAGGAGAAAGTATATAATGAAGGAATTCCTGAGTATTTTTTACCAAGAGATGTGTTTGAAAAAACGAAAGCTGAACGAAGGGAAGAATTGCGATTGCAGCAATATCTAGCACAACAAGCGAGAATGGAAGCTTTGAGAAGGCAGCAAGAGGGAAGGACGGATTATGACGTGAATTAGTTTGTAATTCCTTGATTTAACTAAGTTTAGTTTCAAGGATTTAGGGCTTTAAGCCCAAAAAAAAGGAATGTTTTCGAGTTAATTGTTTTATTACTTTCTTTTACATTTCTTGTAAAATCAGTTTACTCATAATCTTAATACAGATTGAACCGTATAACGGGGGATAAATTAAGTTTTATTCTTTGATATTCTATTTCGAAAAGCGCAATAGGGAAGATATTATTTCTGCTCTAATTTGCGTGATATATTTCAACAAATCATATCAATTTCATCGCTAGAAATACTAGCATATGTAATGATATGCCTTCGTTTTCTTCTTTAAAATTGAAATAATATACTTGGTAGCTAAGCCTATAAATTAAAATAATATAAAAGATGACTTAGAATAAATATTTTAATGTTTAGAGTAAAGGTTTTTAATCGTATCCTTCATCTTTTCTTACTTCTATTAATTCATGGATGCGATTAATAGCTTCTCGGACATTACCATACTGAGTTAAGTAAGCTTGAGCTTCATGGTAATTTAGTCCTGTTTCTTCTACAATCATTCGAATACCACGTTGGACTAACTTAGCATTGCTTAATTGCATGTCGACCATTTTATTTCCTTTCACTTTTCCAAGGCGAACCATTGTTGAGGTAGTAATCATATTTAAGATCATTTTTTGCGCTGTACCACTTTTCATTCGAGTAGAGCCGGTAATAAATTCTGGGCCAACTTCTGCTAACAAGACATAGTCACTATGATCGAAGATAGGAGCCCCCGGATTGCACCCTAGACCTGCAGTGGTAATGTTATTATTTTGGGCATCAGCCAATCCTCCTACCACATAAGGTGTTGTTCCACTTGCTGCAATTCCTACAATAGTATCCATTTCATTTATATCGAATTCCAATAAGTCTTTCCATGCTTGTTTTGTATCATCTTCAGCATGTTCCACTGCCTTGCGAATCGCTTTGTCACCTCCTGCAATCAAGCCAATAACCATATCATGTGAAACACCATAAGTCGGCGGACATTCACTGGCATCCAAGATCCCTAAACGACCTGAGGTTCCAGCTCCTATGTAAAATAATCGCCCTCCTTCTTTCATCTTTGGAACTAACTCATCAACGAAACGACTAATCTCTGGAATTACCTTTTCCACTGCCAAAGCAACTTTCTTGTCCTCGTTATTTATTCCGTACAATATATCAAGAGTATCCATCGACTCTAAGTTATCATACAATGAAGATTCCTCTGTTATTTTTTTCATTACTCAACTGTTTTTTTCGAAAAGATAAATAAACCTAGAATCATTAAGAATGCATTCAATGCCATGATTACATTTCCAAAAGTGAAACCACTAAACCATTTTGCACTATTAAGATCAATAATAACTGTAATTGTTATTGCTACTACTGCAACAAATGGGACTATAAAATCATTCATATAGCCCTTGGAAAAATTCAATCTCCATGTTCTATTTGTTAAAATTGCGAAAATAAACAGACCCATAATTGGTCCATAGGTATAACCTGCAGCCCTGAATAAATGATTGACAATTGCATCAGAAGGTAAAGCCTTAACAAGCAATATTACGAGTAATAATATGATGCTAAATGAAATATGTACGATTATTCTTGTATTTCGTTTCTGGTTTTCAGTTTTTGAGCTTGACTCAAATCCTAAAAAGTCAACACAAAAAGAAGTTGTTAAGGATGTTAGCGCTGAGTCAGCACTAGAATATGCAGCAGCTATAAGTCCTACCACAAATAAAACACCTATAGTCTGTGGTAGATGTTGTAAGGCTAATGTAGGATATAATTGGTCTGATTTTACTGGAATTTCTATTCCTTTTTCTAGTGCAAAAACATAAAGCATTGCTCCCAATGTTAAAAATAGTAGATTCGCAAAAATCAAAATAATAGAAAATACTCCGATGTTTTTTTGCGCATCACCGAGTGATTTACAAGTTAAATTCTTTTGCATCATATCTTGATCCATACCAGTCATTGCTAAAGTTATTATTGCACCGCCTAAAATTTGTTTAAAGAAATTGTTGCTGTCATTCCATCCTTCTTCAAAGAAGAATATTTTATTATATCCTCGATCACTTAAATTAGTCCACATTTCGGCAATACTCATGTCAAGTGAATTAAGAATCGCTCCTATAGTCAGAATTACGGCTATAAGCATGGTGATTGTTTGAATCGTGTCTGTCCATACAATTGTCTTGATTCCACCTCGGAAAGTGTAAACCCATATTAATGCAATAGTTAAGCCTACTGTAACAACGAATGGAATACCAAAGCTATCCATGACAAATTTTTGGAAGACAATTGCAACTAAAAATAGTCTCATAGAAGCACCCGCAATTCTAGAAATCAAAAAGAAAAATGCTGCCGTTTTATGCGAGAAAAAGCCTAGTTTATCTCCTAGATAGGAATAGATTGAAACTACCTTCCATCGATAGTATATCGGCATAAGGACAAATGCAATTAGTGCATAACCAATCAAATATCCAAAGACCATTTGCATGTAAGAAAAGGCCTGATTTGAGCCGTCTGATCCTACAAGTCCAGGGATGGAAATGAAGGTTACTCCACTTAACGAGGCACCTATCATTCCTATCGCTACAAGAATCCAGGGTGACTTTTTGTTTGCACTAAAGAAAGTAGCATTATTGGCACCTTTCGATGTCATCCACGAAATTATGGAAAGGAATATAAAGTATCCCAAGACGACAAGAATGATAAGTTGTGGAGAAAATGAATTCATTATTTATGTAATTGTTAATCAAAAGTCACGTTTTATTGTTAACCTACAAAACGAGTTCGTATATTTGAGATGATGAAACTGCGCAAATCATATATTTTCATTCTGCTTTTATGCTGTTTTGGATTTTGGGCTGGAGCCCAAAAAACAATTCAACCGAAAGGCCTTGAATATGAGTACAAAGGTATTGTATATAATACAGAACGTGCTTATGAACTGACGTTGCATACGAATGGATTTAGTGCTGCGGTTGATTTCGGTAAGTTAAGAACTTATTACAAAACCTTTTATTATCACCTAGGATTAGGTTATATTTCTCATCCGCTTGAAGAAAGACAAAATAAGAATCAACCTTTTGATGGTTTGGTTTCAAGTAAGAGTTTCAGATACGGCAAACAGAATTACTTCTATCTACTAAGAGCTGGAGTGGGAAATAAGATTTACAAATCGGAAAAGACTAAAAGAAGAGGGATAGCTGTAGGATGGAATTATGAAATTGGTCCAGTGATAGTAATTTTGAGACCAGTTAAAAATATATATTTAGTAGACTTAAATTCTACGGGAATAAAGATGCCTGTAGAGATTACATATGCTGACGATCCTGAATTGTTTATGGATTTGCCTTCGATTTTTGGAAGATCTACTGATTTAAGTACGTTTTTAGATTCAACTATACGTCCTGGAATTCAAGCGAAAGCTGGAGCGCATTTTTCTTTAGGTGCATTCGATAAGTACGTGAGAGCATTTGAAGTAGGATTAATGGTAGATTATTTTGGGGTTAAAATACCGATTATGGTTGAAAATGAATTTCATTCTAATTCACCGATTTTTATAAATATTTACGCTACATTTCTATTCGGAAGTAGGGAGTAGTTTTTTTTGTTATAATTGTGTTGTTGCAGTATCTTATTTTGGATCTGTTGTACATTTAAATAATAGTTACATTGATTGATTTACCTGTAGTATCGAAGAAAGAGCCAAGAACGAAAAAGCCAGATTGGTTAAGGGTTAAATTACCTACAGGACCTGATTATAAGAGGGTTCGAAATTTGGTAGATAAGTATAAGTTGAATACAATCTGTCAATCAGGTAATTGTCCGAACATGGGTGAATGTTGGGGAGCAGGAACAGCTACTTTTATGATATTAGGAGATGTTTGTACGCGATCTTGCTCGTTTTGTGCAGTAAAGACGGGAAGACCACCAGAGTATGATACAGATGAGCCGCGCAGAGTTGCTGAAGCTATAAGATTGATGGAAGTTAAACACGCAGTAATTACTTCAGTGAATAGAGATGAGTTGAAAGATAGAGGTGCTGAAATATGGTATCAAACAGTTGTCAGTGTAAAAGAAGAATCTCCTTCAACAACGATAGAAACATTGATTCCAGACGTAAGAGCTAATTGGGAAGCGCTAGAAAGAATGATAAGTGGAGGACAAGAGGTAGTGAGTCATAATATGGAGACCGTAAGAGCTTTGTATAGGAAAGTGAGACCTCAGGCGAAATACGATAGAAGTTTGGAAGAATTAAAGAGAATAAAAGATTTTGGGAAACGAACGAAGACTGGTTTTATGGTTGGTCTAGGAGAAACAAAAGAACAAGTAATTGAGACCTTACACGATTTGAAGAATGTAGGTGTAGATGTTGTTACCATAGGTCAATATCTTCAGCCAACGAAGAATCACTTGAATGTAGAGAGTTTTATTCATCCTGATTTATTTGATGAGTATAGAGAAATAGGGGAAGAAATGGGATTCGACTTTGTAGAGAGTGGCCCGCTTGTAAGATCATCTTATCACGCAGAAAGACATCTGTAATATCATGTTGTCACTTGATATAAAAGCAAGTATTCAAAAGTCTGTTTTGTGTTGGTTAGCAACTGCGGATGATGCATATCCTAATGTATCACCTAAGGAAATATTTACGCATTACAAGGATAAGATCATAATCGCGAATATAGCATCACCAACATCAGCAAAAAATATCAAAAACAATCCACAAGTTTGTATTTCATTTATAGACATCCTCGTTCAAAAAGGTTGGAAAATAAAAGGAGAGGCAAGGTTGCTGACTAATAAGGACTCAAAATTTGAGAAGTATAAAGTACTTCTAGACAAGATGACTAAAGGGATGTTTCCATTTACATCAATTATGGAGATTACACCTGCTGAATGTAAAGAAGTCGTTTCGCCAAGTTATTTGTTATATCCAGACAAAACTACAGAAGCATCACAGATTGAATCAGCAAAAAAGATTTATGGGTTAGAGTAGGGTGAAAGGGGTTTCTTACACTCTAAACTTGAATAAAGTAGAATGATGAATGAAAAACTATTTTATGAAATGTTCAATTGTAGTCTAACTATCACTTACTTCTTCGCTATATTCTTTCTTTTCTTGAAATACTTTGGGTTTATTGCTAAAAGACCGAAAGACTCAGCACCATCTTTTGTAGTAATCGAATGATGTGCTCCATGAGCTCTCAATATCGCTTTACTATATTTACTATCAAGTTGCTTGAACCACTTAAATCTTCTATGGATATATACATCATGAATAAGAAAATAAGTAAGTCCGTAAAGCGAAATTCCTATTCCTACAAAAACTAGAGGGAAATAGTCTAAATTCGAAGTTCCGAGGATATAACAAAATGCCGATGGAATAGCATAAACTAAAAAAAAGCGATCGTTTTTTTCAAAGAATTTATCATGCGGTTCGTGATGGTCTTGATGCCACTTCCATAAAAATCCATGCATTACATACTTATGTGTAAACCAAGCCATAAATTCCATTATGGAAAAT
>CAZMKA010000124.1:7324-10700 GCA_964566605.1 uncultured Saprospiraceae bacterium
GCCATGAACTCCATACCCGCGTATGCTCCCAAAACAATTAATAGATATAAAAACCAAGTCATTCGTTGAATTTTTTTTCGCTAAATTAACAGTAATTAAGCTAATAATGTTCTCCAGTTTATTTTTTTGATAAATTCAATACATATTACATAATATTATAATATATAAAGTCTTATATTAGTGCCTAAATAGCGTTCATCCCAAAAGTAGTTTGCGTAAAAACTACCGTATGTCTATCCAAAACCGTACATCTAAGCCGCATGCGCTTCTATGTTATACTGCAATAACTTTGTCCACCGCATTGGTGTGTTTACTTAGTAGACACCTTATTGCCAATAGTCAACTGGTTATCGATTTCGAGAACTTACTTGAGTTCTCCTTCGAAAGTTATTTATATCTAGGCTTTATTATTAGCCTCGCAATTCTGAATTTTTCTCTATCAATACTTCTAAATAAAAAGATTAAGGAACAGCAGCTTTCTGCTAAAAAGAGACTTCTTTATTTTGGAGTAGCTAGCCTTTCTGCTCTTCCATTGCTCTTTGCTTATCCATCAGCAATATCCATTACTTGGACCTTTTTGGGCTTGACCCTTTACACCTTAACAACTGATCTATTCGTAAATCCAAAAGAAAAAAATCTTACTTGGTTAATAGCTTGGATGGCAATTATTAGTGCAGGAATGTCTGTTGTGTTGTTTGATGGTTATCTCGAATATGATGTCCAAAACCGTGAAGAAATTGCTCGGAAACTATATCATGAAAAGGACGATGAAAGTATTTTGGACTTCAATGTTCTTCAAGAAAAATTAAAGTCGGATGGGTTTTTATCCCAATTTCTTTCCGTTCCTAAGCCATTTAAAATTCATAGATCGGAGTTCAATGAGGTGAATAATCACATTCTTAATCCCGACGGTGAGAATAAATATGACTACGTACTGAATGCGTTTGATGAAGAAGGGAACTCAATGATTTATGAGTCATACACCTCTCTTTCTTACTACAATAGATTTATATCTCGAAGTGATACTTTGGCACAAAGTATCTATTTCAATCCTATAAAAAACGCATATCTCACGAGCTGGAATATTATTTTGCCTGCAGATTCTGCTGTCTATAAAATTTATCTTGAGCAATATCCTCAGGGTTCGCATATTGACAATTACGAGAACCTAGGTAAATATGATTTTGCTTACTTCAAAAATGGTGCGCTGAACTCCACTTCGAATCGATTCATACTTAATTCCATGGATCAAGAAGTAGAATTGGAATCCAATAATACCCTGAAAGTTACACGTGAAAATTACAGTGATTTATATGTGCAATTGGCTTCGGATAAGATGATGAAACTGTCTAGAAAGTCGGCACGAATGATTAAGCCAATCAGCTTGTTTAGCTTTATATTTATATTCATAGCAATCATTTTTGGGCTGTTTACTTTATTGAATTTTTTCCTCCCTACAGTTCCTGATTACTTGACATTTCAAACAGGTGTATGGAATTCTTTAAAGCACAAATTACAATTATCGATTATCAGTTTGATTCTATTTTCTTTTGTGGTTATAGGGATAGTAACAATTGTATATTTCAGGAATCTTTCAAGTGAATACGATAATGATATTTCGAAAGAAAAGGCATATGCCTTGAAGGTTGATTTGGAATATTATATGAAGAACGAGAAGATGAATGCATTGAAAAATGACATTGATTTATTGGCTTCTAAGCATCAGTCGGAGATAAATATTTACGATTCAAAGGGGAATCTATTTACGTCTTCTGTCCCTAAAGTATACGAGAAAGGATTGTACGATACTAAGTTGCCTGAAGAACAGCTTTTGGCTTACGCCCAAAACGGAAATGCAATTAATCTTGCTAATAACAATAAATTTTTGGGACATGCTTATCAGTTTGCTTATTTCCCTGTTTCAGGAACACAGCTCAATCAAAAATTCATTGTAGAAAATTTACAAGTTCCCGTAATCAAGTCACATAGTAAAGTTGCCGATTTCGTAGGAACGTTACTTAATATTTATGTGATATTATTCTTGTTTTCAGGAGCATTGGCATTAATGGTTTCGCATAATATTACAAGGCCAATTAAACAACTAGGAGCCAAGATTAAGCGCTTGAAATTAGGTGGTAAGAACGAACATATTCTTTGGGAATCTACCGATGAAATAGGAGATTTAGTACATAATTATAATGATATGGTTGATCAGCTTGATGACAGTGCGAAAGTAATTGCGCAGACAGAGCGAGATCTAGCATGGCGAGAAATGGCTAAGCAAGTGGCACATGAAATCAAGAATCCACTTACTCCGATGAAACTATCTATCCAATACTTACAACGTGCTATTCAACAAGACCCTGAAAGAACGGATGCCTTAGTTGAGAATGTAAGTAGAACACTTATAGAGCAAATTGATAACTTGAGTAATATTGCAGGTGCATTTAGTAATTTCGGGAAAATGCCGCTTTCAAGCAATGACAAAGTGATATTAAATGATGTATTATCCGCGGTCTATGACTTATTCAGAAAGCGAAATGACATGGAAATAAATATGTACGAACCTATTGATGAGTTGTATGTATTTGCAGATAGAAATGCATTGATTAGAATCTTAAATAATTTAGTAAAAAATGCCATTCAAGCCATTCCTACCGACAAAGATGGTAAGATTGAAATCAAGTTATATAAGAAGGATAAACAAGCTATTATAAAGATAACCGATAATGGAATCGGCATATCCAATTCCAAAAAAGATAAAGTCTTCCTTCCGAATTTTACAACGAAGAGTTCAGGTACAGGTCTTGGTCTAGCTATATGCGCTAATATGGTTGAAGGCTTCAATGGGAAATTACATTTCACTTCCGAAGAAAATGTTGGAACGAGTTTCTATCTAGAAATACCTTTGATGCATGTTAACGATAATTTTGTGACACACGAACGAGTTGTATTGACATAATAAGTTTTTACAATACTTAAGATCAATGTCAAAGTCCATCTACTATATAGCATATAACATAAGTCCTTTTTAACTACATTTGCGGTGGGATAGTTCATCGCGCCTTTTAGGTGAGGAAAGTCCGGACAACGTAGAGTACCGTACCATTTAATACATGGACTTTATCGAAGGATAAAGATAGATAGTATCGCAGAAAATAACCGTCCGTCTATAGGCGGATAAGGGTGAAAACGTGAGGTAAGAGCTCACGACGACAGCAAGTAATTGTTGTGGTGGATAAACCTTGCGGGTTGAAATGTCACGTATATTATGGATGAAGGCTACTCGTCTGATTCGGTCTTTTATGAGCGTGCCATAAGGGGTAGGCAGAATAGATAAATGATGAACACTTCTCTTTTGGGAGAAGGACAGAAT
>CAZMKA010000125.1:0-10582 GCA_964566605.1 uncultured Saprospiraceae bacterium
TTCGATGTAGAAACGAATCATCGATTAAAGTTGAAAAGTAAATCTGCACATGTACAAGCTGATTTTGCTTTCATAAAAAAGCTTAAAAAAATGAATCTTGGTTATAAAGTGAATGAAGCTTAACTACGAAGGTTGATTCGAGATTAACTAGTTTCAGTTATTCATAGGCAATTGTTTAACAGAATATGGTTTAACCCAAAATGTCTTTAAACTTTTTTCTCAAGTTGAGTTTGCTTCTTTTTCTCAAGAACAATTCGTAATTCTATACCTACGATAATCAATACGACTATAATTTCACCGATGAAATAGAGCTTCCCCATTGTGGTCAATTCACTTTTGGAGCCGATTTTCAATATGCCAAATACAAGTGAAAAGGTTACAAACGCATAAAGAAGATTAAGAATTGAAATAATTGTCAACCTTTTTACAAAATATCTAGATTTTGGAATTAAAAAATGATTAATCAATGAATAAGCAAAAAACCCCAAAGCAATTAAGCCAAGTATTTTACAAATTTTGGGTTCCAACCCAAAAAAAGAGGGCAAGCCACCAACAAGAAACAAGACTAATATAGCAGTAATTAATGCGCCTATTGCGTCTATAAAAAAGATATTTTTGGTGATATTATTCCACATGATTTTACATTGAATATAAAGGATTTACGATAAAATTAATCAAAAGGAACCAGAAGAAACCTCTTTTAACAACGGTGATAAAAAGAACCTAAGCTACAATTTACAAACGGATTAAATCAAATGTAGGATTTTTGCCATTTTATTGACCTTAGGTTAAAATATTACTATTTATATATATGATAAGTTATCTTTGTGCTATGCAAATTTCCGAGATTCTAATCTTGATTATCATTTTGCTCCTAGCTATCCCCTTCGGTTATTTTCTTCATAAAGGAATAAGTAAAATTGCTTTTGAAAAATTACTAGAAAAGTTAGAGCAATTAAAGTTGATTAATAGTCAACAGAAAATCCTTATATCCCAACTTAAGGAGGAGGTTGCGACGACTACGGAAGCTTTAGAAAATTTGCAAAAAGAGTTTTTCCAGTTAACACTTACTTCTCAACAGTTACAGCAAAAAGAAAGTGCTTTGCAAAAGCAAATCCTTGAGAAGCAATATGATGTTCCGCCTGACTATAAGCATTTACAAGAATCTAACGCATTGTTACAAGAAGAAATTCAACGAAGTAGAGCAAAGGTAAAAACATGGAAAAAGAAGGATTTCAAAAAGGAAAATAAGAAACTTGTAAAAGAGGTTAAAAAATTAAACAAAAGCATTTTAGCGTTAAGAAAAGAAAACGAAAAACTCAATCATTCACATCGAGTTCTTTCGAAAATTAAAAAGTTAACAACTGTAGAAGAGCCAATTGCACGTGAGGTTTTACCTAAGATGAAGCCAGTTAAAAATAACAAGAAAAAAGGAAAGAAGAGCAAGAAAATCAAGAAAAACGAGGCAAACAATATTTTTAAACATCAACCAGAATTTAAGAAAAACCAAATTTTCAAAGAGTTATTCAATGAAAATAAGGAAGAGGCCGTAACTCCTATTATCGACCTTAACAATAGTGATAAAACGCTTATTGATCTTGTAGGATTAGACGAAAATGCTTTAAAAATCCTTCAATCAAAAGGTATTCATACATTCAACGAAATGGTTCAAATGAAGATTCGTAACTTGTCTGAAATCTTTGAATCAGAAGAGAAAAAGTATCCTTATGAGACATGGCCAATCCAATCTAGGTTAGCACTAAGAGGAGAATGGGAACTCATAGAAGAGTATAAAGACAAAAATTAATTCCAGTTAATAAGTATTGCTGATGAAGTAGCTAAATTGCATTTCATCAACAAGTTCCGCGGTTATTCAGCTTTAAATTTTACCTTTGCCCAACTATAATTCTATCTCGTGAAAATCGATGAACAGACAAGGCGTAATGGACCGCCTATTCACTCCATATCAAGTGTACCAATACCTAGTTTTTCAAAGTTTACTTTGTCTAATGGTCTACCTGTATATTATATAAGAGAAGGATCACAAGAACTTGTAAAACTTGATGTAGTATTTAAAGGTGGAAGACATAACGAACGTGCAAAGTCACTAAATAAAATCTTCAGCAGTACAATAAAAGAAGGAACAATAAACGATAACTCTGAATCATTGTCGGAGTTTTTTGATACTTATGGAGCTTCTTATAATTCTCGTTCATCGTTAGATTACACAACATTTACCTTACTGAGTTTGACCAAGTATTTTCCACTACTGGTTCAGAAATTTAGTGAAATCATCTTGGAGCCTGCATTTGAGGAAGAAGAAATTAGCAAAAGTATAGATAACCATTGTCGAAAGCTTGAATTAAACAACTCTAAGAACGAGATTATTGCTTATCGCCAATTGACAGAAAAATTGTTTGGTGTAGATGCGGTATATGGTTATAATTCGTCGAAAGAAAGTTACAGAAACGTCAATAAAACATTACTTTTCGATTATCATAAAAACATGATAGAGGAACAAGAGTGTTACTTGTTTTTATGCGGACAATATGATGAGAAAGTAGAGAAGGCAATTAATGATTCGCTTGGACAGTGGGATTATAAAGGAACAGGTTTAATTGATTATAAAAAGACGATTACTAAGAAAAATCAACACTATAGATTTTCGTCGGAGCAAGAACATCAATCTTCTATAAGGATAGGTCGTGCTTTTGGGAATAGAAAAGATGAGGCTTACGCCCAAATGTCGTTTTTGAATAATGTTCTGGGTGGATTTTTTGGATCAAGGTTAATGAAAAACCTTAGGGAAAATAAGGGATTAACTTATAATATATTCAGCTCATTAGATACAATGTTGTTCGAAGGATATTATTATATCAATACAGACATTAGTCCCAAATACCTAGACGAAACGATCAAGGAGATATATTATGAGATGAATGAATTAAGGAGGCATGATATTTCTAAAGAAGAGCTAGAAATGAATAGAAATTATCTTCTAGGGAATCTGCTTTCAGCTGTTGACGGTCCTTTTCAATCTATAAGAATAGTGAAGTCGGCAATACTAAATGGAGAAACAGAAGAAGATCTTAAAAACACTATTGATGTTTTCATGAAAATAGATGCCAAAGAACTTAAGCGAACGGCTGAGAAGTTTTTGGATCCAGCAGATTTTATAGAAGTAATTATAGGGTAAGTACAGAACACTGAGCTTAAAGGAATCTCAAAGAAAAGTCATTATCGTGTTTCAGTATGGAGGTGATGAAAAAGAATATGCTGCTGAAAACAATGACCCAAGTCATCAAAAATAGCATATCTACTTAAGCCTATTAGAGACGCCGGATTCCTCCCACTTGGAATTTTGACCAAATTTATTATAAACGAACAAGCTTCAAAATCAGCATTTCACAGAAGGATTGAATTTGACTTAAAAAGCTCAAATACATAATTTGGTTTAATTTTCTTTTATTTGTAAAAAAAACTAACTTGTCGAAATTAAAAACAGCAAAAGAAATAGAGGTTTTTGAAAAAGAACTTTTGCCGCACATGGATGCGCTGAAAACCTTTGCATATCACCTTACCTTTGACGATGACGACTCTGAAGATCTTGTCCAAGAGACTTATTTAAAGGCATATAGATTCATAGATAAATATCAAGAGGGAACTAATGCGAAGGCTTGGTTGTTTAAGATTTTGAAAAACGCTTACATCAACCAATATAGGAAAAAGGTTAAGCAGCCTACCAAGGTGGATTTCGAAGAAATCATTTCTTATCACGATACAGATGAGAAAAGTAAAACGAACTATCTTGATTTAAGGCAGGAAATCTTTCAGAATATAATGGGAGATGAAATTACAACTGAAATTAATAATTTACCCATTGATTTCAGAACAGTAATTTTGCTTTGTGACGTAGAGGGATTTACATACGAAGAAATATCTAAAATAATTGATGTTCCTATCGGTACTGTGCGATCTAGACTTTTCAGAGCAAGAAACATACTAAAAGAGAAATTGAAAAATTACGCTGAATCACAAGGATACAGCGATGTTAGAGGAACCAAGAAAAAAACTAAGAATGAAGAAGAATAAAATGCAAAGAGCCTGGCTATCTCAATGTGTTTTTATCTTTTTATAAACCTGATTATTTAAGAAATAAATTAATTGCCTATAACTTTTTTACAATCTACTTATTATGAGAAGTCAAGACCAGATACAAGATTTTCGCAAGAAAATTGACCTATACCTAGACAATGCACTCAGTTTTGAAGAAACTACAGAGTTTGAAAACACTGCTAATACTAACCCCAAATATGGGAAGCTATTACAAAGCGAGGTTCAATTTCGTAACTTACTAAAAACAAAAGTAAAGAGAAGTACTTGCTCAGAAAACTTAATTAACAATATAAAAAATAACATCAAGCTATAAGCTTGAAAGAAACTTTTCTGCTTATTCAAAAAAGAGGCTGTCTTGATGTAAGACAGCCTCTTTTTTACTTGCAATGGTATTACGAGATTAGCTTTCGCAAATAATATTTTAGTTTTAAACGGATATACTTCATTTTAGACTCATGCTTTAATGCAAAAAGCATTTCGCTCTTATAAAACCAATCAAGTTCTTCTCCCTTCATCTTTTCATCTTTATTTCGATGGGCAACATGTACATGAGGTAAAAGTAGGATGGGTTTATCTTTTGAGGCTCTTTTGAAAATATCATTTTCCTCGAAATACATAAAAAATTGTTCATCTAGTCCGTCTAAATCGTTCCATAGTTTTATACTGCATGCTACAGTAACTCCAACATAATCGGCTATATATACTTTTTCTTTGGGGACACCGACATTAAAATACCGTTCCCTTACAAAAGGAATTATCTCTTTAAATTCCTCTGTAAATAAAAGTGGACAAACAAAATCTTCATTGTTTATTGAAAGCTCACTTGTGAACTGTTTGAAATGATTTTCTTGAAAATAAGCATC
This sequence comes from uncultured Saprospiraceae bacterium, assembly GCA_964566605.1. Lineage (GTDB taxonomy): Bacteria > Bacteroidota > Bacteroidia > Chitinophagales > Saprospiraceae > JAHDFB01. The sequence goes on from CAZMKA010000125.1 coordinate 4,980, forward strand.
CTGATTTAAGATGATTACATGTGTATAATTCTTCTTTGCAACTAAGTTCACTCCATAGTTGACCGCTTTCCCAAAACCTAACTTTTTCTCTTTTGTAATGATGTGATTTACATCAAGATCCGTTTTTAAAGGAATTTCCGAGTTGTCAATCAACCATATATCTCGATTATCAATGTCAAGGCTTTCCACACACCTTTTTATATAATTCTGCCCATTATAAAAAGGAATAAGAACAGCAATTCGTGAAGACATAAATGGGTTTTGTAAGAATAAACTCGAACGATGCAATCGATAATCTTTTGCACAGTTTAGGCTAAATATACAGCGATAAGTATTAAGACTTGCTAAATGCTTTGGACAATTTTATCAATATCAATTCTTGATTTTGGAGTTTTGTGCACCTGATTAGGATCACCTTCTGCTCTATAGCCTATACAAACAGCAAAATCAGTATAGAACTTTTCTAAACCTAGTATTTCATTATATCGCTCAGGAATTATGCCTTCCATAGGTGTGGAATCAATCTCCATTGTCATGCATGCACTTAAAAAGAAACCTAGAGAAATATAAAGTTGGCGACTAAACCAATGTTTGATTTCTGATTCAGGTAAAGACTTTATATACTCGTTATAATAATTTAATTGTCGCTGAGGCAATTCTCTTTGAATTTGCTCTTCAAAATAAGCGATATCATCGATTCTACTAAACACAACCACCGTATCACAATCTAAGATTCGTTCAGCATTATGCATGGATTCTAAAGCTAATTCTTCTTTAGTTTGTCGGTTTGAAACGAACGTAAATTTCCAAGGTTGACTATTGAGCGATGCAGGAGTAAGACGCAAGATTTGCTTGAGCTTTTCAATTGCTTCTTTATCAATGTTGAGAGAAGGGTTATACTTTTTAGTTGTATATCTTTCTTTCATCAAGTCTAGAAAATCCATAAGTCTTATTATTTATTGCAATTCATCAAAGGTCGCAAAATCTCCATTTACTCGAATTATGCATTAGACAATCTATTACGGGCTGAAAATAAGTCAAAATCAACGCTTTGCTAGCGTTTTCAGATTCACCATAAGGGTGCTATGATAAATCTTCCAAATCGCTTGATTTTATAGTATTTCCAACCCTCATAACAAAACTCTAATACATAAGTAGGGCATAAGATTGACGTACTGAATCAAGAGAATAAAGAAGAATTGTCCAGCAGGCTGAACTCAAAAAAGAGTAATCGTATAATAGTCTAAAACTATTACTTAATAGGTAGGAATTCTGAGTTCTTAGAATAAACCCATATTAATAGAATAACAATTAATAATACAAAGCCTAAAAACCCTAAGAAGTAAGCTCCTTTTTTTCCGTAATTAGTATTGTCTGCCATAATTTTTAAATTGTTAGGCAAAGATATATAAAACTATAAGATAGTGAGAAATAATCCTTGCGTAATATGTTTACAAACCTTGAGTTTATATTGCTTTACATGCTTTTTTCAACCATAATTGCTCGTTATCATTAAGATGCGGGCTAATTCTCTTTTCTACCATTGCATGATAATTGTTGAGCCAGTCCACTTCATTTCTAGTAAGTAAAGACATATCAATAAGATTTGTTGCAATAGGAAAAAGAGTTAGTGTTTCGAAAGCTAAAAATGACCCATAATCTGTTTCATTCTGTTTCTTAGCGACAATCAAGTTCTCTATTCGAATACCAAATGCGCCAGTTTTATAAAAGCCTGGTTCGTTTGATGTAATCATTCCTGCTTGCATAGGATGTTTCGATTTCTGGTTTAGCACCTGCGAAATCCCTTGTGGTCCTTCGTGAACATTTAGTAAATAACCAACACCGTGTCCTGTTCCATGTCCGTAATCTAGACCTTGTTTCCATAGAGCAGCACGTGCTAGAATATCCATTTGATAACCAATCGTTCCTTCGGGAAAAACCAATTGATCAATTGCAATTTTACCTTTTAGAACTGAAGTGTATGCTGTTTTTTGTTCTGGGGTTGGGACCCCAAAATGAATTGTTCTTGTTATATCAGTAGTGCCATCAAGGTATTGTCCTCCGCTGTCAATCAATAGCATTCCATCTTTATGAATGTCGGCTGATGTTTCGGGATGAGGTCTATAATGTATAATTGCACCATTCGCTTCATAACCAACAATAGGAGGAAAGGATTCTCCAACATAACCAGGCATAAGCGAGCGGAAATATTGAATTTTATCGGATACTTCTGCTTCTGTTATTGTTTTACTATCGAGTTCATTTTCTAGCCACATGTACATTCTTAGTAATGCAACACCATCTTTCTCCATTGCATTTTGGACATGGCTTAATTCACCAGCACTTTTAACACCTTTCATTGAACGAACAATATTAGTCCCTTCTACTATCTGAGCATTAACGGATCTATATAAACTTATGCTTGTGTCCGACAGATCCATAAAAACTTTATTATCGTGATTCAAGTTGTTTACAAATGGAATAAATAAGTCATAATCCTTTATTTCGACACCATCTTTCAAGAGATTCTCTTGAATAGATTGAGGAATTTTAGCAGGATTACAGAATAAAATAGCTTCTTCCTTAGTAATCAAAGCAAAGGCATAGAAAATAGGATTAAAATCAATGTCTTTACCTCTTAGATTGAATAGCCAAGCAATATCGTCCAATGCTGAGATGACATATTTATCAGCTTTCGGTAGAAACTTTTGGCGTAAGCCATTTAATTTTTCAGCTCTACTAATTATCGCATATTTCAATTCATGTTCATAAATTTCATCAAGCGGCATAGGAGGCCTGTCAATCCATACATGATCAATAGGATCGAATGAAGTGTTTAATTCTATTTTATTATTCAAGCGTTTTTCTATAAGATCAGCATGTTTTTTAGTAAAAAGATTTCCGTCAAATGCGACAATTCCACCTCCAACGAAAGTTTGATTCAACCATTCTATCCATGCACCCTGTCCTTTATTACCCATTTTATGCATTTCCATACTTGTTCCTTCAAGTTCTGTTTCGGCTTGAAGATAGTATCGTGAATCAGTCCATAAACCAGCATGATCTTTAGTTATTATTACGGTTCCTGCAGAACCTGTAAACCCACTAATCCATTGTCGGACGTTAGCAAATTCAGCGACATATTCACTTTGGTGAGCATCGCTAGAAGGTATAATAAAGGCATCAATTTCAGCTTCTGCTAAAATCGATTTTAAAGAATTTATTCTGTCTTTTATCTTATTCATTAAAAATAATTAGCAATTACATATTAAAAAAATATGTAATATGTGATTCATGTACTATATTTGTTAGTCCAAAACAGTGTAGCATTAAAAGTATACAAAGCTACAAAAACCCAAAAAGATCTATTTTTTTAGAACGGTAAGTACCAATATAGTGTTATTATGTTGTATTTGCTTCAAAACTATAAACCGATGTTAAAGCAGAGTCTTAGTCAAAAAATGTTGCAAAAGCTGTCTCCTCAACAGATACAGCTTATGAAACTTCTACAGATTCCCACAACTTCTCTTGAAGAGAGGATAAAGGAGGAACTTGAAAGCAATCCCGCTCTTGAAGAGGGAGATGATTATTCTGAAGTAATCGACCTAGACAATGAATCCGACACAACCGAAGAAGCTTTCGAACTTGACGACTACATAAATGAATATATTGAGGATGATCCTCAAAGTTATAAACTAAAGGACTCTTTCAGTCATTCCGACGATGACTATAAAGCTCCTGTTGTTGTTCAAAACAGCTTTCATGATTACCTAGACAGACAACTAGGTATGCTAGATTTGCCAAATGAAGAACAAGAAATAATTGCAGAACAACTGATTGGTTCTATCGATGAAGATGGTTACTTAAGAAGAGATCCTGAGGCAATCATTGATGATCTACTTTTCTCTCAGAACATAGAAGTTCAAAAAGAAACAGTCGTTCAGGTACTTCATAGAATCCAACAATTTGACCCACCAGGTGTAGCTGCAAGAGACCTTCAAGAATGTCTTTCTATTCAAATGAATCTGAAGTTGAAAAACATGGAAGGTTATCCAGAGAAGAAATTCATTTTTGCTCAAAAAATTATAGAAAATCACTTTTCGCAGTTTACTAAAAAACACTATGAAAGATTAAAGAAAAATTTATTCTTGAGTGATGCGGAATTAAAAGAAGCGATTGATGAAATCCTTAAATTAAATCCGAAACCCGCTCTTTCTGTTTCAGAGGTGAGCCCGTCAAGAACACAATACATCCTTCCTGATTTCTTCATAAAAAATAGAGAAGGAGAACTTGAACTCTCTCTAAATAATAGAAATGCTCCCGACTTGAAGATCAATGATCAATACGTGGAGATGATTAAAACATATAGAGACGGACAAAAAGCAAATAAAACCAACAAAAATCAGAAAGATGCTGTGATGTTCATCAAGCAAAAAATCGATTCTGCGAAGTGGTTTATTGATGCTATAAAGCAAAGACATCACACGTTATATTCTACCATGTATGCCATCATGCAATTTCAGTATGATTTCTTTTTGACAGGTGACGATCGACGATTGAAGCCAATGATTCTTAAGGATATTGCTGAAATTACAGGACTGGATATTTCAACTGTTTCGCGTGTTGCGAATAGTAAATTTGTTCAAACAGAATTCGGGACTAGAAAGTTAAAGTCATTCTTTTCAGAATCAATGACGACGCAGGATGGTGACGAGGTTTCTACACTAGAAGTAAAGAATATTCTAAAGGATATAGTAGCAAGAGAAAACAAGAGGAAACCATATTCTGACGAGAAATTGAAAGAATTATTGGAAGCAAGCGGATACAGTATTGCGCGAAGAACAATTGCAAAATATAGAGAGCAATTGAGTATTCCTGTAGCTAGACTTCGAAAAGAACTTTAGGTTTTTTATGATGTTTTTTGGGCTTGAGCCCAAAATTAAAAAGCTCATTCTTGCGACTTTTGAAACTATTACATAGCGAAAAAAGTACATTTTCATTACTTTTGCGTTATATCAATTACAAGCAATAAGTTTGTTTCTGATTTAAAAATTTTAACAATGAAAATTTACACGTATTTATTTTTCTTCATATTCGTTTTTGGCCTCATCTCATGTGGACCTACACAAGAAGAAATTCTAGCCGAAGATCTTGCTGAAATTACTGATTACTTGTCTGAAAACGGCTTACTTGATGATGCAATTTTATCATCAACAGACTTCTATTATATCATAGATGCAGAAGGTAATCCAGGCAAAGTTCCTTCGTTGAATAGTCTTGTTACATGTAACTATAGAGGTTTTTATCCGAATGGTGAAGAATTTGATGCGAGCGATGGTGCGGAATTTGTTTTGGGAAATACTGTTGAGGGATGGAGACAAGGAATTCCATTAATAGGTGAAGGAGGAAGTATTCAGTTGTTTTTACCTTCATACTTGTGTTATGGAACTTCGGGAAGAGGAAGTATACCAGGAAATCAAGTATTGTTTTTTGAAGTAGATTTATTAAAAGTAGAATAATAATGGGAAGAGCCTTCGAATTTAGGAAAGCTAGAATGTTTAAAAGGTGGGCCGCTATGGCTAAGACCTTTACTCGTATAGGTA
>CAZMKA010000126.1:0-272 GCA_964566605.1 uncultured Saprospiraceae bacterium
TTTCTCCAGCATGATATAATTTAATTTTATTTCCATCGGGATCCATCAGGATTGCTTCTCTCCAGAGCCATGATTTATCACTTGGCATTTCTTGGAATGTGAAATTATATAATGATATTAATTTTTCAACCTTATCATCAAGGTTTTCAAGTTCGAAATAAATTGTTGTGTTTCCTTTTATAACATTATCTAAAACTTGCAGGGAGAAAGTAGCCTCACCATCAGGGCACTCAAATCGAGCATAATGATTTGATGAATGTACGATCAATATG
>CAZMKA010000126.1:282-3887 GCA_964566605.1 uncultured Saprospiraceae bacterium
ATCAATATGAGACCTAGTTTTTCGTAAAAATCGATTGATTCCTCTAAATTAGTAACACCAACAGTAATTTGATTTAAATTCATTTCTTGAGTGTTTTATCGTAATTAAGAGCAATATCTGTGACTTCGTAAATAGCTTCAAGAGGAATTCCTTCAAGACAAGTTATAGTTATTCCTGCTACCTGAGTTCTCTTTTTGAAATTTAATAAACCTGTAGGATCTTCAAATTTATTAGCATTAATATAGCATAACTCTATTCCTTGAACTTTAAGGGGATTCATGTAAACTACCCAAGAGTTCCCATAATAGAATGGCACACGAAATTTTATTTTGGGCGTAAGCCCAAAATTATTTACAAAGACATCATGTAAAGTGAACATAATTTCTTGATTGTCAGGGTCACAAGAATATATATATTCACTTACTGGATTCATTAGAAATATTTGAAGTTATGGTTCTCTTCGATTTTCAATAGTGTTTCATATATCAATCTAGTTACATTAGCTATATCATCTTTATGAGCCATTTCAACGGTAGTATGCATATATCTTAATGGTAAAGATATTAATGCTGAAGGAACACCACCATTACTATAAGCAAACGCATCTGTGTCTGTTCCTGTACTTCTAGAACTTGCTGATCTTTGGTAAGGAATCTCCTTTTCGTCTGCAGTATCAGTAATTAATTGAAGTAATTTAGTGTGCACAGCTGGTGCATTGGTTAAGCTAGGTCCTTTTCCCGCAAGCGTATCACCTTGAACCTTTTTATTTATCAAAGGAGTATTAGTGTCATGACATACATCAGTAATGATTGCAACATGAGGTTTTATAGTATCAGCGATCATTTCAGCACCTCGTAAACCTATTTCTTCTTGAACTGCATTGACAACATAAAGAGAGAAAGGTAATTCTACTTTATTTTCACGAAGTAGTCTCGCAACTTGAGCTATACAAAATCCACCCATTCTATTATCCAATGCTCTTCCTGTGTAATATCTATCATTTACTAAGTGAAGCTCATCTTCAAAAGTTACTACATTCCCCACATGGATTCCCATTTCCAAAACTTCGTCTTTATCTTTTGCTCCTACATCAATGAAAATATTCTCTAGAGTAGGGGATAATTTAGCTTTGTCACCTCTTCTAGTATGAATAGCTGGCCATCCAAAAACACCATTAATTACTTTATCCTTAGTAAAGATTTTTACTTTTTTTGATGGTGCGATGATATGATCAGAACCTCCATTTCTTATTACAGAGATAAACCCTTTATCATCGATATAATTTACATACCATGCAATCTCGTCTGCATGAGCTTCAATCACAACTCTGTATTCTTTACCAGGATTAATTATTCCATAAGCAGAACCGTAGTTATCAAGATGCCATTCATCTGTATACTGAGTTACATACTCTACCCACTTTTTTTGTCCTTCAGCTTCGAAACCAGTTGGTGATGAACTGTTTAAGTATTCGTAAAGGAACTTCTCTGATTCTTTTGTATAAACCTTCATATATCTATTTAGAAAAGGATGCTGCCCATTCTTGTGGGTTGGCATTCCAATTATTTAATATTTCTTTTTCTTGGGATGTAATATAATTATTTTCAACAGCTTGTTCAAGCATAGTTGAATAATTGCTTAATGTTTTAAATGGACAATTAGCGGATTTGAAGTTTTTAACAGACTTTTCAAATTCATATGTAAATAATGCTACTGTCCCTACAATATTTACACCTTCTTCTTTTAGCGCATTTACCGCCTGAATACTGGAACCTCCTGTCGAAATTAAATCCTCTACAACAATGTAGTTGTTTGCAACAGATACATTTCCTTCTATTAAGTTCTGTCTTCCGTGTCCTTTTGCTTTAGACCTAATATAAATAAATGGTAAATCAAGTTCGTCTGCAACCAATGCGCCGTGTGCAATACCTGCTGTTGCAACACCGGCAATTCCATCAAATTCACCGAAACTAGATGCTAATTCAGCTAATTCTTTTTTCACAAAATCTCTAACATGAGGAAAAGATAGAGTCATTCGGTTGTCACAATAAATTGGAGAAAGCATTCCACTTGCCCATGTAAATGGATCATTCGGACGCAATTTTATTGCTTCTATATCAAGTAAGTGCTTTGCTAATTGCTGTGCTTTATTCATTAATGATGTTTAAGGCTTGCAAATGTAATTAAAATGTTATTATTAAATAAGCATAAATTAGCTAATGCAAAAAAATAAGCTTTATACTTTTTTATATTCTCCCGGTCTTAATTCTCCCAATGTATATTTATCTATTTCCAACCGTATCAATCTTAATACAGGAAACCCAACAGATGCTAGCATCTTTCTAACTTGACGTTTTTTTCCTTCAGTAATTGATATCTCTAGCCAAGAAGTTTTAAGCTCTTTCCGCTTTCTTATTGGTGGATTTCTTTCGGGTAGAGTTGGTTATTAACGAGTTTATCGCTTGTTCAGAAATTTCTCCTTCAAGTTGAACTACATATTTTTTATACTTGTTCTTTATAGGGTGTAAAACACTATTAATCAGCTCATTGTCATTGCTTAATAAAAGTAGGCCTTCACTATCTTTATCAAGTCTACCAACTGGATAAACATCATTTTCTACATTTAGATAATCCGCTAAAGTAACATGATCTTCATGTTCCTTCGTAAATTGAGAAAGAACATTAAATGGTTTATAAAATAGATATGTTCTTTTCTCTTTAGACATTAAATAAGAAGTGCATTACATCCCCATCATTGACTACATATTCTTTTCCTTCAATACCTAATTTTCCAGCTTCTTTTACTTTCGCTTCTGAACCATATTCTATAAAATCATTATATTGTACTACTTGAGCTCTAATAAAACCTTTTTCGAAATCTGTATGAATTACACCTGCTGCCTCAGGTGCTTTAGCGCCATTTCTTACAGTCCATGCCCTTACTTCCTTTTCTCCAGCAGTAAAATATGTTATCAATTTCAGTAGTTTATAAGATGCTAGAATTACTCGATTAACTCCTGGTTCTTCTAAACCCATATCTTGCAAAAATTCAAGTCTTTCTTCTTTTGTGTCTAGCTCTGCAATATCTGCTTCAATTTGTGCACTAACTAAAATAACTTCAGCTGGCTCATTTGCAATTGCTTGCTTAAATGCATCGACATGTTTGTTGCCTTCATGAACTGAATCTTCGTCAACATTGCACACATAAAGAATTGGTTTTGCAGTCAACAATTGCATATCGTTATATATTTCTAATTCATCATCATCTTTTTCCAATGATCTAGCAGGTTCTCCTTTTTCAAGATGACTGTAAATCTTTTTCCCTATTTCAACATTTCTTACTGCTTCTTTATCTCCACCTTTTGCTGCTTTTTTCAAACGCTCCATTCGCTTTTCAACTGTTTCTAAATCTTTAAGAATTAGCTCAGTATCAATGATTTCTTTATCTCTTACTGGATCAACACTTCCATCAACATGTATTACGTTGTCATTGTCGAAACATCGAATTACATGAATAATCGCATCAACTTCTCTAATGTTAGCAAGAAATTGATTACCTAAACCTTCTCCTTTACTTGCACCTTTAATCAAACCAGCGATATCAA
>CAZMKA010000126.1:3897-5270 GCA_964566605.1 uncultured Saprospiraceae bacterium
AGATCGGATAGAGCATCTAATCTACTATCAGGAACTGTAATGACGCCTACATTTGGTTCTTTTGTTGCAAACGGAAAGTTTGCAGCCAAAGCCTTTGCATTTGTCAATGCGTTGAATAATGTTGATTTTCCTACATTTGGTAATCCTACGATTCCACTTTTAAGTGCCATGTTTATTCGTTTTTTTGCGCCGCAAAAATAGCTTATTTTTACTAAATGTACGCCCAATTGAATTACTTTTGATGTTATGAATTATTTAGCGCATATACATTTGTCTGGTTCCAATGATGAAATCCTTACGGGAAATTTCATTTCTGATTTTATAAGGAACAAAGAAGTTGTGGGGCTTTCCGCCCAAAAGAAAAATGGTGTGCTCTTGCATAGACATATTGATGCATACACAGATATTCATCCAATAGTCAGGAATGTAACTAAGATTTTTAGACAGTCGCAAAGGAAGTATGCCCCAGTTGTTGCTGATATTGTATTCGACTATTTTCTTGTAAAATCATGGAATTTATATAACACGGAAAACCTTAGCTCATATAAATCAAAAGCCTATGTCCGATTGTCAGCTAATGTTAATGATATTCCTGACAAAGCAGCTAAGAAAGTAATTGCTATGTGTTCTGGTGATTTTATTTCTTCATATGAATCTTTGGAAGGATTGACACATGTGTTTAAACGAATGGATAAAAGAAGCTCATTCCCTTCGCATTTTGTTGATGCAATTCATGTGCTTGTTGATAAAGAAGAAGAAATACATGAGCATTTTCTTCAGTTTTACCCAGAATTAATATCACAATGCGAGCAATTTCGAGGAAATTTTGATAGCAAGTAGTTTATGGTTTTTTGAGTTTGGGCTTTAAGCCCAAAGATAATCTGAAAACTTATTATATCTAAAAACTATAAACTAAGCCTAGACCATTTTGGGTAGGACCCAAATAAAGACCTGTTGAATCAAGACTTTCATTATAACTTAATATCGATTGTTTTTGCATAAATTTCGATGCATAATTGCAAGCCCCAGAAACCGTAATCATACCAATCAGCCCAATACCCACATTAACTGTAGTGTTCAGATTTCTTCCATCGAGTAGCAATCTAAGATATATGATTTCAAGGCCAAGAGCGGCGCCTCCTGCTACATAACCTGCGTTTTTAAATAACTTATATTTTTTATGTAATTCAATAGATGCAGGATTATCCAACATTAAACTATTATATTCCTTTTTTCTAATTTTTATATTATCTTGATAATACTCAGTACCGAACATGCCTTGAAAAACTGTTAGTTCTTGGGAGTTTAAAATTGTTGACGATATCAATGTGAATAGAAAATATAATATTATGTGTGTTTTCATAATACAGAAT
>CAZMKA010000126.1:5280-10452 GCA_964566605.1 uncultured Saprospiraceae bacterium
TTATATTACTTTAGCTCTAACACTAAATACAGATTTTATTTCAATGGTATGGTCTTGACCAATTACTTTATCAGTAACAACATTTACCTTTAGAGAAAATTGATCTTTTGAAATGTATTCTTTGTAATCATTCCCAGAAACATCCATTATTATTTCCTTACCAACATCTTCACTTATATCGAATACAGACGCTACTTCAATCTCTTGTAAATCTTCTGCTTCAATTAGAACAGTCAAATCATTTAGAAAACTAAAGTCAGAGTTATCAGGTGATGATAGAACTAATTTTAAAGATTCTAATTTCACTTCTTCTACTAAGTCTTTTCTCGTATCATTGATTTCAAATTCTGCTTCTGCATTAGTTTCGACTTCAGGAGTAATTAAATTAAAGGGTATATTAAGCCCAAAAGTAGCAGGGACAGTTACTTCTGTATCGAAAGAAAGATTAAAAGTTGTAATTTCATTAAATAATGTACAGTTATAAAGTAAAGTACATGTAAGTAATAAAGAAATGATATTATATTTCATAAAATAATATTAGCCTTCGAAATGAAACGAAAGAGTGAATGTTCTACTTAATAATGAATCAATTACTCTTGATTCATTAAGTGTATTATTAAATCGTAAAACATTTCCTATCCCTTGGGACATTTTTAATTCAGGACTCAAAATGAAAAAAGGAAAGAAAAACTGCATTCCCGCACCTACTTCGAGTGAAAAGTCATGAGGCGTAACAGTAACGAAATCATCAGCACCTCTACTTCTGCTGAAGCCATTGACATCATAAGAATATTTTATTCCTCCTATCACAAATGCACGCATGTCCCTGTAAGGAGCTGATTTATATCTTATCAAAAATGGTATATCCGCATACACAAATTCTATTCGTTCTTGGAAGAAAGGATTCTCTTCACCAACTTGATAGTATTCTAATGATCTTTCAGAAAGTGAAAATCCAGCAAGAACTCGAAAATCGAAATATTGTCCAAGTTTAAGGTTGAAAATTCCTTGAAAAGTTAAACCAGGTCTTGACAAAGAACTGTTAATTCCTATGGAATCATTCAGTATAAAATTATTACTATGATTTACAATGAAATTAGAGTTATTCAAACCTAATGCTATACCGTAGTAAACAGGCTTATTCTTAAAACTATTGAAATTATAAGATTTATTAAGCCCTGTTTGGGCATTTGCCAAGAAGCTACATAATAAAAGTGCAATTATTATTTGATACCGGTATACACGGCGCAAATTCCCATGCTTAAACTTTGCCATTCGTTATTTTTTAAACCAACGTTATCCATGTGTCCTGTAAACTTTTCGTAATCAGGAAAAGCTTGAACACTTTCATATAAATATTTATATTCATTTGGGTCTTTAGAAGTTAAACGAGCAATTGTTGGTAAAATGTATTTAAAATACAAATTAAATCCAATTTTGAAAGGAATAAATCTAGGTTTGGTAAATTCAAGAATCACCATTTTGCCTCCAGTCTTAGTAACACGGCGCATTTCAGCTAATCCTTTTTCAAGGTTTTGAAAGTTTCTAACACCGAATGCTACAATGGAAGCATCGAAAGTTTCATCTTCAAATGGAAGTTTCTCACTATCTCCATTTATTAATTCTATCCTCTCGTTTAATTTCCTTTTATCTAACTTTTTACGACCTATAGCCAACATTTCATCACTGATATCTACACCAGTAATATAATCAATGTCAAGTAATTTGTCTGCAGTTATAGCTAGATCACCAGTTCCAGTGGCAACATCTAAAATTTTCTTTGGGTTATCATTCTTTAATTTTAGAATAGCTTTCTTTCTCCATTTCTTATCAATTCCTAATGTTAGTAATCGATTGAGAAAATCATAAAAAGGAGCGATCTTATTGAACATCGTTTCAACTTGAGTTCGCTTATCATCTTCTTGACTATATGGTTTTACTTGTTCACTCACTATTTAAAGACATTTGGCGCAAAGTTATCATTAACAGAAATACTATTGCATTAATTTTAATAAAAGATTTAAAAGGAAAAAATTAGATAACATTTTTTGGGCTTAAAGCCCAAAAACTATTGAATTCTATTACACATTAAAGCTAATTTTTGTCTTAAAGTTTAGTGAAAGTAGTTTTATTAACTCTAGTATAATAAATTTCGAGCATTAGGCGGGGTTGTAATGTGCACGTTTACAGTGACTTACGAGTAGTATTTAAACCGGAATAAATAGGCTCAAAAAAATAAGAAAAAATATATATGAAAAGACTTAATTTGACTACTTTTGTTTTTTAAATTAAATACATTTTAAAAAGTATAAATGTCTGAAAATCAGAGAATAATATCAATAGATATTGAAGATGAAATGAAATCCGCGTATATAGATTATTCTATGTCCGTTATTGTTTCGAGAGCATTGCCAGATGTAAGAGATGGTATGAAGCCTGTTCACCGACGTGTTTTATATGGTATGTCAGAACTAGGTTTAGTTAATACCAAGTCACATAAGAAGTCTGCTAGAATAGTAGGAGAAGTACTGGGAAAATATCACCCACACGGTGATTCTTCAGTATATGATACAATGGTTCGTATGGCACAAGATTGGTCTTTGCGTTATCCATTAGTTGATGGGCAAGGGAACTTTGGGTCTATGGATGGAGATAGTCCAGCTGCAATGCGATATACAGAGGCACGACTTGAGAAGATATCAGACGATATTTTATCCGATTATAAAAAAGATACAGTTGATTTTCAATTCAACTTTGATGATACACTTCAAGAGCCAACAGTTCTTCCAACACGTATTCCTAATCTATTAGTAAATGGAGCTTCAGGAATTGCTGTAGGTATGGCTACAAATATGTTGCCTCACAATTTAACTGAGGTAATCAATGGTGCTGTTAAATATATAAGAAATAACGATATCACTATCGAAGAATTGATGGAAGATATAAAAGCACCTGATTTTCCTACTGGTGGAATTATATATGGAATAGCTGGAGTAAAAGATGCTTTTGAAACTGGAAGAGGAAAGGTTGTACTAAGAGGTAAAGCAAGAATTGAAAATACAAATAATGGTCGTGAAAAGATTATTATTGAAGAGATTCCTTATCAAGTTAATAAAGCTGGCTTGATTATGAAAATTGCTGAACTTGTCAATACAGAAAAGATTGATGGGATTAGCAATGTGAATGATGAGAGTGATAGGAGAGGTTTGAGAATAGTTGTTGATGTGAAGAGAGATGCTATGGCTAATGTAGTTTTAAGTAAACTATATAAGTATACACCACTTCAAACATCTTACGGAGTAAATAATGTTTGTCTTGTAAATGGACGACCTCAGACGCTTAATCTTAAACAACTTATTGCTGAGTTTATCAAATTCAGAATTGAAGTAGTTGTTAGACGAACTAAGTTTGAGCTAAATAAAGCTGAAGAAAGAGCGCATATACTTGAAGGTTTAATCAAGGCAATAGATAATATTGACCTAGTAATAAAGTTGATAAGATCAAGTAAGACTGTAGAAGAGGCAAGAAAATCTTTGATAAAAGAACTTGATCTTTCAGAATTGCAAGCACGTGCTATTCTTGAAATGAGACTTTCTAAGCTTGTTGGCTTAGAAATGGATAAGATTAAGGCTGAGTATGATGAGTTGATGAAGACTATCGAATACTTGAAGTCAATATTAGCTAGTGAAGATCTTCAAAAAGATATAGTTGTTGAAGAATTAGAAGAGGTAAAAGAGAAATATGGAGATGAGAGAAGAACTGATATTAGTTATGCAGACGGAGAGATTTCTATAGAAGATATGATAGCTAATGACGAGGTTGTTATTACAATTTCTTCTTTAGGTTACATAAAGAGAACACTAAGTTCTGAATATAGAACACAGAATAGAGGAGGTAGAGGAGCAAGAGGAGCGAAAACTAGAGATGCTGATTTCATAGAACATTTATTTGTGGCAAAGAATCACAATTATCTTCTATTATTTACTGAGCAGGGTAGATGTTTCTGGATAAGAGTATATGAAATTCCTGAGGCAACCAAAGGTTCTGCAGGAAGAGTAATTCAAAATCTTATTAATATACCAAAAGATGATAAGGTAAAAGCTTACATTAAGATTGAAGACTTAACAGATACAGAGTTTATTAACAATAACTATTTATTGTTTGTTACTCAGAATGGTATAATTAAGAAGACTTTAGTTGAAGCTTATTCTAGACCAAGAACTAATGGTATAAATGCAATTACCATAAGAGAAGGAGATACATTACTAGAAGTACTACTTTCCAATGGAAATAACGATGTTATTTTGGGATCGAAAAAAGGTAAAGCAATCCGTTTCAATGAATCAAGAGTTCGTAGCATGGGGCGTAATGCTGCTGGAGTAAGAGGAATTACACTTGGTGAAGATAATGAAGTGATAGGAATGTTGAGTATTGATCCTGAAAACAGTCCGAATGTATTTGTGATTTCTGAAAATGGATATGGTAAAAGATCTGATTTAGAAGATTATAGAATTACTGGAAGAGGAGGAAAAGGTGTTAAAACTCTGAAAATAACGGATAAAACCGGTGATCTAGTAGGAATTAAAAAGGTTACTGACGATGATGAAATGATTATCACAAATAAATCTGGTATTTTAATACGAGTTTCAATGAGTGATTTCAGAGTAATGGGAAGAGCAACTCAAGGCGTAAGAGTGATAAAAGTAGGTAAAGGAGACGCTATTAGTGATGTTGCAGTAATAAAAAAGTCGGATGAAACTTCGGATGAAGAAGAATAAATACTAATTTTCAGAATAATTCGAAAATTGTGTTTTAACATTTTAGCAACATTCTTTGAATTATTAGAATCGTCAAATA
The DNA here is from genome assembly GCA_964566605.1 of uncultured Saprospiraceae bacterium. GTDB lineage: Bacteria > Bacteroidota > Bacteroidia > Chitinophagales > Saprospiraceae > JAHDFB01. The sequence continues at coordinate 10,138 of CAZMKA010000126.1, forward strand.
GATGATTCAACTTAACTTGAACTAAAATTTTTAAAGAAAATATTTTAATTGATATGAAAAAAACACTTTTATTATTTGTCGCTTTGTTTGTGTTTACAGGTATAACTCAAGCTCAAGAAGGTTTGAAAGCGGTAAAAAAAGCTAAACGATTTTTAAGTAATTACAATATGGACCCTAATGCAAATGAGGGGAAATTAGGAGAAGCTAAAGATCTCATAATGACAGCTTTCGAATCGGATGAAGTCAAATCTTCGGCATTAGCTTACCAGGTGAAAGGAGATATTTTATCCAAGATTGCCAGCGATATTGTAAATG
>CAZMKA010000127.1:0-5200 GCA_964566605.1 uncultured Saprospiraceae bacterium
GTGAATATTTTGCAAAAAATATTCTTGAAAAACATCTAGGAAAAATGGTGATTAATTCACCAAGAGCCGAAAATCTAGATTACAAACAATTATTTATGAAGGAAGGTATCACGGATATTGTTGCTTATTACGACACGCGCACTATTCAACCAAGTAAATACGAAGACTTCTTTTTGTTTGTTGCTAGTTACGATAATTCTTACAATGCTAAAAGTGCATTTGAAAGGATAAAATCAGATGCAGAGCTAAGTAATTCGAAGGAAAATATAAGTCAATTATATAATGATAGGATTGAGTTTTTAAAACTTGGAAATAGATACGGCGGGCTAATTACTTTCTATGAAAACCAAGTATTTAGCTTCATAGAAAATTGCGATAAAATACCGAAAGGAAATAATTGGCTCGATTTAGAATATAGGTTTACAAATTTGCTGAAAACTGAAAATGGATATGTTGAGGTTTTAAAAGCAGGTTGTGAAGAAGGAAGATATTATGGAGGCAAAAGAAAAACTAGCGAATAACAATTAGTGAGCAATATGTAATGAAATACCCTTTGAAAGAGTAATTCATGTCATGCCTTAAATAAATAGCGACTCTATTCTAACAATAGATTGAACGTTTTTATGTTAGATAATTTGTGTTTAATTTAGAATTACGGACATTTTGATTTAAAATCCTTGCGTATTATTTTTACGTACATTATAACAATTCGGGATTCAATTTTCCCAATGATTTCACATTAACATAATTTTATCCTTGAGTTTGTTATCAAGTGATTTTGTTTGAATAAAAACATCTCAGTTTGATGAAATATATATTATCTACTTTCCTATTATGTTTTATTAATGTTTGGGCTTTTGCCCAAAGTTTAAACGGCTACGTTTTCGATAATAATAACAAGGCATTAGTGGGTGCTTATATTCTGAATGCTACTACTGGTGCTCATACACATAGTGATATAAATGGATATTTTTATTTTGAAGAATTTGAGCTTGGTCAACAAGTTTTTATTTCTTTCATGGGTTATGAAAACCAAAGTGTTAACGTAAATGAATTACAAGAAGATCTTAAGATAAAGATGGTGAAAAGCGCAGTCAAAATAGAGGAAGTTATTATTTCTCCAGGACTTAATGCTTTACATCTTTTTACTGATATTGATATGAATGTAAATCCAGTTAATTCTTCTCAAGAAATATTGAATCAGGTTCCAGGGCTATTCATAGGTCAACATGCAGGTGGTGGTAAGGCAGAACAATTATTTCTGCGTGGTTTTGACATTGATCATGGAACAGATATCGCTATTAAAGTAGATGGTATGCCTGTTAATATGATTTCCCATGCCCATGGGCAAGGTTATGCAGATTTACATTTTGTTATTCCTGAAACAGTTGAAAATATAGATTTTGGAAAAGGAAGTTATTATGCTGATCAAGGGAACTTCAATACAGCAGGTTTTGTGATTTTCAACACGAAAGATCAACTAGACAATAATCTTATTAAACTAGAACTTGGCCAATTTAGTACTCAACGTATTCTTGGGATATATTCTTTAATGAATACTAAAAGTCACAATGCATATATCGCTTCTGAATATCAATTAAGTGATGGTCCTTTTGAGTCTCCTCAGAATTTTAATAGATTGAATTTCTTGGCAAAGTATAATTATAATAATTCCAATAAAGAACGAATAGGTATTTCACTTTCGCATTTCACAAGCTCATGGGACGCAAGTGGTCAAATTCCTCAACGAAAGATCGATGATGGCACAATTACTCGATTTGGGGCAATTGATGATACAGAAGGAGGATCAACTTCACGAACTAATTTATTACTTGAACATACCAAGTTTCTTGATAGAAATTCTTTAATCAAAAATAAGATATTTTATAACCTGTATCAATTTGAATTATTTTCAAACTTTACTTTTTTTCTGAATGATCCTATCAACGGAGATCAAATCCAACAAAAAGAAAATCGATCATTGATAGGAATTCAATCGGAATATCAGCGTTTTATAAGATATAGATCAGCAGAAATTGATCTTAGTGTAGGAATAGATGTGCGCGCTGATAATAGCAAAGATAATCAACTGTCAAGAACTAAAAATCGTCAGGAAATATTAGAGAGAATACAGTTTGGAGATATTTATGAAACCAATTTGGGTATGTTTGTAAATGCAGAATTATCCTATCAAAAATGGTTGATTAATGTAGGATTAAGAAATGATGTTTTTAGATTTCAATACATTGACCACCTCCAACAATTATACACAATAAATTCTGTTGTGAGCGCAATCATATCTCCTAAACTAAATGTATTATATAATCAGACAAATGATCTACAATACTACTTTAAATTAGGAAAAGGATTTCATTCGAATGATACAAGAGGAGCAATTTTACAAGATGGAATTAAAATATTACCCGCAGCTTATAGTGCTGATTTTGGAATTATATGGAAACCAATCAAGAATGTAATATTTAATGCAGGTATATGGAACCTATATTTGGAGCAAGAATTTGTCTACGTAGGTGACGAAGGTATAGTAGAGCCTAGTGGCCGTTCTAATAGAAGTGGTATAGATATAAGTTTAAGGTATCAACCAATAACACAACTTTATTTTCAAGCAGATGCTAACTACACACTTGCAAGATCAATTGATGAAGAAATAGGACAACAATTTATTCCACTTGCTCCAGATTTCACTTTCAAAGGAAGCATAAACTATATCAATTCAAATGGATTATTTGCCGGACTTGAATTACGATCTATGGGTGATCGTCCTGCTAACGAAGATAATTCTATTATCGCTATAGGGTACACAATTGTAGATTGTAATGCAGGATATACATATAAAGCTTTAACTTTTAATGTGATTGTTCAGAACTTATTAGATACGGAGTGGAATGAAACACAGTTTGCAACAGAAAGCAGGTTATTCGATGAACTAGAGCCTGTAGAAGAAATACATTTTACACCTGGAATTCCATTTTTTATTAAAGGTAGCATATCATATGCGTTTTAAACAAGTAGTTTAAAAACTTCAATCTTAAAATTTTTCTTTCTTTTAGATTAATATATTATTGAATGTCAACTCATTGCGTCAACGCTGGGAATGGTCATTCTGTAACGTAGTGAAGGAATGAGTTCGTGAAGAGCCATAAGTCTTTGGTGGGAACCGAGCCGAATGGCGAGCCATGGACATAGTGCCCGGACGCTCTAAAATAATTAAGTAAAAGTTATATGAATCAATCTTAATTAAAGTCTAATGAAGACATAATCGCGCGTAAAAATTCGAGTCTAAAGGACTTAATAAAATTCTGTATTAGGTTAAAAATTAAAAGTATATTTTTTTAATTATTTATAAATCAATATGGTGTATAAATAAGCTATCTATTTTTTTAGTGTAAAATTTCCACTTAAGTAATTGTTATTCAGTAATATACATCTTTTGTTTAAGTTTATTTAATAAAAAATTAAACAAAATAAATCCTTACACTTGGTTTTATGCGTAAGTCTAACGTGTGATGGAACTTTAAATACTTTTCAATTTTATCACTTGAATAAGTAGTTTCAATTTCACTTTTTAATTTAATCAAAAACCTAACTTTATGTTACTTTCTAAATCAAGCCATTTCGGCAATTCTTTTCTTTTCATATTTTCACTATTGTTTGTAAATACATTTTTTTCATGTTCAGGAGAAAAATCAAATTCAAATATTTCTGATGTTCCAAGTTTAATTCAGCGAGGTGAGAAAATTCAAGCAGGTAAAGAGTGGGACACTGCTCAAAATTTTTACGCATTACAAAAGAAAGCTTTAACAGAAAATCCTAATAATAGCGAAGCGCGATTGAATCTAGCTCAACTGTTTATTAGAGAAGCAAGAGTAACAGGCGAGCATGGTCACTATTATCCAGCAGCCTTAGAAATGTGCGCAGATATTCTTGCAAGAGATGACATTTCCAAAGATTTATTATTCCGTACACTAACTACAAAAGCAGGAGTTCAATTGTCTTTACATTCATTTGCTGAGGCTTTAGAAACAGGTAAAAAAGCGCTTGCATTAAACTCGATGAATGCACAAATTCATGGGGTTCTGGTTGATTCTTATGTTGAAATTGGAGATTATGAAAATGCCATTAAACATGCCGATAAAATGATTTCAATAAAGCCTGACTTAAGAAGTTATTCGAGAGTGTCATACTTAAGAGAAATTCATGGCGATGTAAAAGGAGCTAAAGAAGCAATGCAATTAGCTGTTGATGCAGGCTATCCTGGTTATGATGAAACAGCATGGGCAATGATAACTCTAGGTGATTTATATAAACGTTATGGTGAACTTGATAAAGCCAAAGTAATCTATGAATCTATTTTATTAGAACGTAAAGATTACCCATTTGCAATTGCTTCAATTGCTGATATTCATTACTTGAAAGGTGAGTTAGATATAGCAGAAGAAAAGTTGAATGAAGCAATTGATGATATTAACAGCATGATCAATGCTCATAAAGGAAGAAAAGTTGAATGAAGCAATTGATATTATTCCAGAAATAGGATACTACATGCAATTAGCTTACATCTATAAAGACCAAGGAAGAACAAAAGAACTAGACAAAATTGAGAATGAAATTTATGAAATGCTTGCGGATGATGAATCAAGTGGACACAACATGAATCTCGAATATGTAGAAATATATAGAGATCTTTTTGAAAACGAAGACAAAGCAATGGAATACGCAAAACTTGAATACGCAAAACGTCCAAAGAATATTGATGTAAATAGAGCATTAGCCTCGGTTTATATTAAAAATAGTAGAAAAGACGAAGCTGAAGAATATTTGAAAATTGCAGCTAAGACTAATAGCAAAGATCCAAGTTTGGCTTCATTGCAAGCAAGCTTAAAATAATAAAAGAATACATTTTTTATCTCTTACTTTTTTAAACCGGGATTTTCCCATAAATGCATTAACAAATGAAATTAGTTTTCCAACAATCTAATAGCTATTTTCGGATGAGTGTGTTACTATTTATGCTATGTTTAATTGGTCTAAGTACCATTGAAGCATCGAGTCATAGAGAAGCACCACTTATTTCAAATGACCCTTTAGCTGACAACACGGATTTATACGTTTTTCGTAGCCCCGACAATCCAGATATGATTACGATTATCGCAAATTACATTCCAGGTGAATCACCAGC
>CAZMKA010000127.1:5210-10340 GCA_964566605.1 uncultured Saprospiraceae bacterium
AATTATTACAGTTTTGGAGAGAATGTTCGTTATGAAATTCATATTGATAATGATGCAGCAACTCCAGGTGATGATATCGTATATCGTTTTAAATTTAATAAAGTGAATGAAGATCCTACAACATTTTTTAATATGCGTTTAGGTGCTCAAAATTTAAAAACGACTTACACACTAGAAAGAAGTATTGATGGCGGTGCAAGTTTTCAAACAATCATAACCGATGGAATAGTGCCTCCGCCAAACGTAGGAGAGCGTTCTATCGAGTCTGAGGTTGGACTTAAAACATCTTATGCAGCTCTTTTTCAGGGTGCAATTACACAATCAAGTACAAATGAAATGGTTTATGCAGGACCTTGCGATGATCCATTTTATGTTGATTTAGGTGGAATATTTGACTTAGGAAATGCCCCTAGACAAGATGGACCAGCGAGAGATGGTTTAGCCAAATATAATGTACATACAATAGCTTTGCAAATTCCCATAACGACATTATTAAAAGCAGGTTCGCCATCCACACCTGATAATATACTAGATCCAAATTATGTAATTGGGGTTTGGGCTTCGGCTTCTAGACCAGCAATTAAAACACTTATATCTGGTAATGAAGCAACATATTCAGGAGATTGGATTCAAGTTTCTAGAATAGGAATGCCTTTAACAAATGAGGCTGTTATTCCAATTGGACAAAAAGATTTTTGGAATAGAATTTCTGCATATGATGAGATTTCTGAGACTACATTAGATGAGTATTTCTACAATCCTGAATTAGCTTTATATATGGATGATGATCAATTTGGAGGAGCAGTTCCTGCTTTTGCTGGATTGAGAATTCAAAAAGCTTCATTAGGTGCTTTTGATTTTAGTAATGGAGGTGATGGACTTTTCGGATTGAAAGGTTCGCCAGCTGTTGAGGGTACCGCTTTGGATGATGCAATATTCGGTACTTTATTATTACCAGCAGCAGGGAAACCAAGATCTGTTGACTTATGGCCAATATTCCATACAGGAGTTCCAAACTTGAGGCCATATCAATTAGCTACTGGTAAAGGAGGTGATCCATTAGCAGAAGGTAAGCCTTTTATCAATAATTTTCTTCCAAATGGTGGAGACATGTTAAGATTGAATATGGCAGTTCCAGCTACATCAAGAGATGATGCAAGTTTTAGTCCTCTAGGCTTAGTAAATGCAGCTGTTTTGGGATTAACCGATCCAACATATGCTAACACAGATATTCAATTTATTCCAAACATGGATGGTTTTCCTAATGGAAGAAGATTAGAGGATGATGTAACTAGAATCGAATTACAAGCAGTTGGTGGAGTAGTATTAGCAGCTGTCGGATTATGGTATGATGATTACGATCCAACAAGTGGAGGAAGTCCAGTGACTGATGATTTAATAAATGTACTTTCTTATTCAACAGGAGTTGAATCAAATGATGCGCCTTTTAGTAGTTCTTTTCCTTACGTGGCAATGCCTTGGAGAGGAACAAGTTTAGGTCAGTAATCCATTTTAAAAAATGGGTGAAAGCCCTTAAAAATATAATAATGAAATTTAAAAATATATACCAAAATATAATGCTCAGTGCATTAGTAATGCTTTTAAGTATTCCTAACGTATTGGCATCAAGTCACAGAGAAGCGCCTCTAATCTCTAATGATCCATTAGCGGATAATGTAGATTTATATGCTTTCAAAAGTCCTGATAATCCAGACATGATTACTGTAATTGCTACATATGTACCTTTACAATTACCTCATGGTGGACCAAATTATTACAGTTTTGGAGAGAATGTCCGATATGAAATTCATGTTGATAATGATGCGTCAATTCCAGGTGATGAAATTACTTATCGATTTACGTTTAATGTTGTAAATGAAGATCCAACAACTTTCTTTTACATTAGATTAGGTCAACAAAATCAGAAAGTTACTTATACTCTAGAAAGAAGTATGGATGGTGGAATGAGTTTTGAAACAATAGTAACTGAAGGATATGTACCACCAAATAATATTGGACCAAGGTCAATTACGTCGGAAGTTGGTTTAAATACGACTTATAATCAATTATTTCAGCAAGGTATCTCTTCTGCAACAACTGGAGAAACTGTATTTGCTGGACCAACTGATGATCCTTTTTTTGTTGATCTTGCAGGAATTTTTGACTTAGGAGACGCTCCTAGACAAAATGGAAATTCAGTAGATAATCTAGCATGCTATAATGTAAGTGCAATTGCAATTAATATTCCAATTTCTACTTTACTTAAAGCTGGAGCACCTGCAGAGCCTGAAAACATTCTTGATGATAATTACATTATTGGTGTTTGGGCTTCTGCTTCAAGACCAGCTATTACTACATTAAGTTCAGATAGTGATCCTGCTTTTGATGGAGATTGGGTTCAAGTATCAAGATTAGGCATGCCACTTACCAATGAAGCGGTAATTGCAATAGGAGATAAAGATTATTGGAATAGTATTACTCCATATGACGAATTAGCTGAGACTACAATGGATGAGTATTTCTATAATCCTGAGCTTGCATTATATATGGATGATGATTTATTTGGTGATGCAGTTCCAGCATTTGCTCCATTGAGAATACAAACAGCTTCATTGGGAGCATTTGACTTTACTAATGGTGCAGATGGACTATTCGGATTGAAAGGGTCGCCGGCTGTAGAAGGAACAGCACTTGATGATGCTATCTTTGGAACATTATTATTGCCGGATGTAGGGAAACCAAGATCAGTTGATTTATGGCCTGCATTCCACACAGGTGTGCCAAACTTTAGACCATATCAATTAGCAACAGGAAAAGGGGGAGACCCACTTGCTGCAGGAAAACCATTTATTAATAACTTCCTACCGAATGGTGGTGATATGTTAAGATTAAATATGGCAGTACCTGCTACTCCTAGAAATAGTGCAGAATTCAGTTCTTTAGGACTTATTAATGCAGCTGTATTAGGATTAACAGATCCAACATATGCAAATACAGATATTGAATTTATTCCAAACATGGATGGATTCCCGAATGGAAGAAGGTTAGAGGATGATGTAACTAGAATCGAATTACAAGCAGTTGGTGGTGCTGTATTAGCAGCTATTGGATTATGGTATGATGATTATGATCCAGCTGGTGGTGGTAGTCCAGTTACTGACGATTTATTAGGTGTTCTTGGTTACACAACTGGTATTGAAGCTAATGATAAAGCGTTCACAGGAAGTTTCCCTTATTTGGCACAGCCATTTAGCGGAACTGGAGAGTGTAGTGGAGAAATTCAAGTTCCAGCTGTAGTACCAGTAGAGGATGCAGACTTTAAAGTTTTTGCTTCTTCAAATACTGCGTCTCAAATAGGATTACTAGAAATTAAAGATGGACTTACTGAATTAAATACATCAGCTGTAGCTAATGCAGATGCAGATGGTATTTTTTACGACATGGATTCAGATGTTCTTTACCAATTAGATAGAACGAATAATGTAATTAATGCATATAATGATGCTTACGCTAAAATTAATTCAGGAACGGCATTAACAATTTCGGCAACATCTACTTCTGATTTTATTAACGGAAGAGAAATAGCTGTTTCAGGAAATAAGTTAGTTGTTGCCCAAGATGCTAATGATGCTAATGGACAAGTAAACAAATTTGTAATTTATACAATAGGTGCAAATTCAATTACTTATGATACAGAATTGCTATCTACAATTAATTTGTGGGGAATACACTTAGATGGAAACGTTATGTATGCAATAGAAGATAACTCTTCTAATCTTGCTGTTTACAATAATTTTTTCTCTAATACAGGAACTGCAGTTGTTTCACAAAGCATTACTATAGCTGGACTAGTTAGAACTCATGGTTTAACTTATGAGGCATCTACAGATATGATGGTGCTTACGGATATAGGAGATGCAGCAAGTGCAGAAGATGGAGCATTCCTTGTAATCAATAACTTCTCTAGTGCTTCTGCAAATGGTTCAGTAAGTATGGCTGAGGCTATTAGAATAGGAGGTACAGAAACTAATCTTGGTAATCCAGTAGATATTGCTGTTGATTCGGACTTAGGTATGATCTTTATAGCTGAAAGAGCTGATGAAGGTGGTAGACTTTTAGGATTTAATATTCCTACTGCTGATGGTAATGTTGCTGCTGATTATAATGAATTATTCCCAGGAGCTTCTGCAGTATATTTATCTGATTGTTTAAATGGAAACAACACAGGTGTTGAAAATGGTAATGTTGTGTATTTTGATCTTGATGCTTGTGAAAGTTTCAATTCAAATGGTAGCGTAAACGATTATTCTGAATTTAATCCAGCATATAGTGAAACTATTTCTTGTGCAACTTTCACTGCAAGTAATATATTTAGAAATAATCCTGATGTTAACGGACATTCTTGTACACCAGGATTTGATGGAGATCCAGCTATGTGTGTAAGTACTGATACAAATTGTGGATTTACTGCAGATGCAGACAAAGCAATTAGATTTTCAGTAACAGTATCACCTCAGAACGGGGAGTCTGTTGTAGTAAGTGGTTTAAATTTCTATGAAAAAGGTCCTGAAACATTTGAATGGATTCAAGGAGCAAGTGGACAGAATGATTATCCAACTTTATATGGTGTGAGAATTACATCAAATGGTACAGAGTTATTTAGTATGACAGATATTCCAACATCATTTGATTGGACTCTTGAAGAGTTTGATCTTAGTTCTGTTGATGGATTTACTGTTTCTACAGAAACTACATACGATTTTGAATTATTAGGATATTGTCCAGTAGGAAACGGTGCATTTGTTTCAGCATGGGATCTTGATGAAGTAAATGTAATAGTTGAATGTGTTGATAATCAAATGTTGACTTATGCTATTTCAGGTAAAATAACTACTGAATCAGGTACAGTTATTACTGATGCATTAGTTACCAATGATGGTATCAATGTAATCGAGTATCCAATAAATAATTTTAGTGATGATTTAGGAGAATTCGCTTTTCCTTCAAATCCAGCTGGTTATGATTATGTTTTAACTGGAGAGAAGAATGTGAATTATTTAAATGGTGTTACTACTAAAGATGTATTATTTATTCAGAAACATATTTTAGCATTAGAGGTATTAGACTCTC
>CAZMKA010000128.1:0-10337 GCA_964566605.1 uncultured Saprospiraceae bacterium
TAAAGTCTGTTTTCGAACCCAATTGTCAGGGATTAATCCTTGATTTTTATATTTATTCGTAACTTCTAGATAATAGCCAAATACGTTATTGAAACCTATCTTTAAGTTAGTGATACCCGTACTTTCTGCTTCTTTTTGTTGAATATCTACGAGTATGCTTTTAGTATTATTGATGATGTTCCTTAATTCATCAAGTTCTTCATTGCATCCATCATTAATAATATTTCCTTTGCTGATATTTCCTGGAGCGTCTGGATGGATTTCCTTTTCTATTCTTTCACGAAGCTTTTCACAAGGCTGGAGTATTTCAGCCACATTAATAAAAGATGAAATCTTTGTCTTTTTTAGAATCTCCTTAATGGGATCTATAGTAAAAAGTGCCGTCTTTAATTGAAGAATTTCACGTGGATTGATTTTTTGAGACGGAGCTTTAGAGATCAGCCTTTCAAGATCACCTATTGTTTTTAGATGTTCAGTTAAGTCTTCAATTGCAAGTGGATTCTTATAAAAATATTCGACCATTTCTAGTCTTTTATCTATGTCGTTCTTATCTATTAAAGGAAGCAAAAGCCATTTTCTCATTAATCGACTTCCCATTGGTGTAACCGTATCATCTAAAATATCAATAAGAGGAATGCCAGTAGGGTGGTTGCTATATACTAATTCCAGGTTCCTGATGGTGAATCGATCAAGCCACATGAAGTTATCAAGCTGAATACGCTGGATGTTTTGGATGTGTTGAACGTTTTTATTTTCTGTGCTTTGAAGATAATGAAGAATGGCACCTGCTGCTATTTTTCCATCTTTGTATTCCTCAATACCAAAACCTTTTAAAGAATTTACGTCAAATTGTTCAAGCAATAAGTCTTTAGTGTAATCTTCGGTAAAAACCCATTCGTCGATGTTATAAGAATAATATTCATCCCCAAATTCCTTAGTAAATTTCTCTTTATTGGCCTTTGCAAAAATGATTTCTGTAGGGCGGAAACTTTGTATTAGTTTTTGAACTTTATGGATATCTCCTTCACTAACAAGGAATTCACCTGTAGATATGTCCAAAAATGCGATTCCTATTCTGTTGTTTGTAGAGTAATGTAATGAACACAGGAAGTTATTTTCTTTGTGATTCAATAAGTTACTATCTGTTGTTAAGCCAGGGGTTACAATCTCTGTTACACCTCTAGCTACAATCTTTTTCTCTTTACTTGGCTTTTCAAGTTGCTCGCATATGGCAACACGAAAACCTGCTTTTACAAGTCTAGGTAAATAAAGGTCTAGTGAATGATATGGGAATCCAGCTAGCTCAATATCAACACCACCGTTATTCCTTTTTGTAAGAATAATACCAAGCGTTTTTGACGCTTTAACAGCATCTTCCGAAAATGTTTCATAAAAGTCACCTACTCTAAAAAGTAGGATGGCATCAGGATGTTTTGCTTTTACACCGAAATATTGTGCCATTAAAGGAGTGACTTTCCCTTTTTTACTAGATGATTTTGCCAATGCTCAGATTTTTAGCAAATATAAAAGAAACTAAGATTAATGAAAGTTTTAACACGTATTACTGAAAGCGTAATTTGTTTGTTTAAAATCCTTGATTATTATTCTTAATAATTGTGGGTTTGCGTAATTGAATAATGTTAATTTTGTTATATGTAGTATTTTATATTGAGATGTTTTTTTAAGTTAAAAATTGATCTTTATATATTACTTTTGTGCTAATATAATGTTACAATATGAATAAAGGATTTGAAAATTTATCGACTGCAGAATACGAAAAATTAAGATGCTCAGTAGCATGGGTTGCTTTACTTATTGCTGGAGCAGACGGAAAGATTGATTCTGAAGAAATTTCTTGGGCATCCAAAATTGCTAAGATTAGATCTTATGCAAACCCAGATTCACTTACTCCATTTTACCAAGATGTGGGAAAAGATTTCGATGAATACTTTAAAGGTATATTAGACAATAGCCCTAAAGATACTAAAACAAGAACAACAATAGCTGTAGATAAAATAGCAGAATTGAATCCTATTTTGGCTAAGTTGTCACCTTTCATGGCATACTCAATTTATACATCTTTGCAGACATTTGCAACGCACGTAGCAAAAGCATCAGGTGGATTCTTACGTATGTGGAGTATCAGTCATGAAGAAGATAAGTACATAAATTTACCGATGCTAAACGAAGTTCCCTTCGCAGAACAGCCAGAAGAGTAAAATTTCTGTATTTTAGGGACATGAAATATGTTCTCTTTCTTTTTTTATGTTTATTGGGTCAACTTTCATTTGCTCAAGATTATATTTTAGTCGGATTAGTTAAAGATGCTGATACGGGTGAGGAATTACTCGGTGCAACAGTAATTGCATGTGATAATGCAACGATAACTGATGTGTCAGGAGCATTTGAACTTGCTGTGGAAGAAAAGACTTGTCCTATATCTATTTCTTATCTTGGCTATGAAAATTACAATGATACCATCAATTTACCTTTGGAAGATGGTAAACAATTTATAGCTTTTTTGAATAAAAGTGCCAATATTCTAAATCAAGCTGTCATCACAGCTTCTAAATTTGCTTTACGCCAAAGCGAGTCTACTGTTTCCCTTCAAGTGCTTAAACCACAAGCTATAGAAAGTTCGAATGTATCTTCTATTGATGATGTATTGGAAAATTTGCCAGGAGTTGATGTTGTTGATGGACAAGCTAATATACGTGGTGGAAGTGGATATTCATTTGGTGTTGGTAGTCGAGTGATGCTGCTGATTGACGATATACCGTCTTTACAATATGACGGTGGAAATACCCATTGGGATGATGTACCACAGGAAAATATAGAGCAAGTTGAGGTCTTGAAAGGAGCATCTTCTGTTTTATATGGAAGTTCGGCCTTGAATGGGGTAATTCATTTTCGGACTAAGGAAGCAAGTTTGAAGCCTAGGCTTGATGCATCTATGAGCTATCGTTATTTCATGGATCCTCAAGACGAGCGAAGAAAATGGTGGGATGAACCACGTTACGAAGTTTTTGGAAGCGTGGCTTTCGCCCAAAAGTATAAGAAAGTAGATCTTGTTACGGGATTGAATTTGAATAGCTTACGTTCTTATAATGAAAGTACAACACGAGATGTTGGGCGTGTATTTGTAAAAATGAAAGGTGGGCTTTCGCCCAAAGGTAAATGGCATTTCAATGCGATGTATAATGGAGGCGAACGCAGTAGTTTTTTCTATTGGAGTAATCCATTACGTGGTGCATATCAACCAGCGAATGGAACAATCAATGTTTCAGTAAACCATCGCTTTATGATTGATCCAGGCTGGACTTTTTACGATGATAATGAAAATAAGCACGCAATTAAAGGAAGATTTTATTATTCTAACAACCAAAGCAATAACGATCAATCTATAAATAGTTTGTCTCAATATCTTAATTATGATTTTACAACTCGTCTGCTTGATGAAAGAGTAACATGGATAAGTGGATTTCAGGGTATCGCTAATTTAACAAATTCTGAATTATATGGAAACTCAAGTTTTCAAGCATATAATGCTGCATTATATTCTCAGTGGACACATAAGGTATTAAAGTCATTTACATATACTGTTGGGCTTCGATACGAATTGAATCGTTTATCGAATGAAGAATATAGTTATCTGCTTCAAGAAGAAAACTTCACAATACCAGCTGGCACAATTAATGAAGGGAAACCTGTTTTCAGAGCTGGGGTGAATTACTCACCATTAAGAGCTACACATTTACGAGCAAGTATCGGTCAAGGATATAGATTTCCAACAATTGCTGAAAAATTTACAATTACTCAAGCTGGAGGTCTTGTTATTTTACCTAATCCCGCATTGGAATCAGAGACAGGATATTCTGCTGAGATTGGAATCAGACAAGAATTTCAAAATTATTTCATTAGCTCATTTTTAGATCTGGCTGCATTTTATAGTGCATACGATAATATGATTGAATATCAATTGAATGAGGATGCCACTGGTTTTTTGGCAGAAAATATAGGTGACACACAAATTCCCGGAATAGAAATCACATGGGGAACTCAATGGGACGTAGGAAAAATGAAAATACAAACCCTTTTGGGGTACACCCACATTAATCCCACTTATAGAAATTTTACAGAAGAAATTAAAAACAGTGGAACATCAGAAATAAACATACTCAAGTATCGAAATCGAAATAGCTTCAAGTCTGGAATTACTTTGAAAATCTATAACATAGAGCTTTGGGTAAATCAACGTTATAATAGTCATATGATTTCAATCGACAGGAATTTTTCAACTTTTATTAATGGAATTGCAGCATTTCGTGATGTCAATAATAAGGGTTTTAATGTCCTTGACGCGCGTATTGCATATAAGTGGAAGCATGTAACAGTTGGTGTAAATATGAATAATATATTAAACGCAACTTACACAGAAAGACCCGCATTACTTGAGGCTCCAAGGAATGTTTCTTTGAGAATTGGTTACACTTTGTAAAATTATAAAAAGTCCGCTATTTACTAATTTAAGTAGTCTTTTAACCTGATGTTAACAAACAAAATACGACAAGAATAAGTTATACCTTTATGAGAAATACAATTTTAATACTAACAGCTATTGCATCAATTTTCACTTTTTTAACTTCTTTTGATTATGAAGAAAAAGGAATAGTAAATGATAAGTTAGATGTCGAAACAATATCAATTTCAATTGATTATTCCAACGAATTAAAATCAGAAAACGCTTCCTATTATGATGACTATATGAATGAGTTGAAAACTACTGGACCAAAAGAAGGTGCAGAGTTAACTAACTCTGCTGAACCGAATGTAGCTGCCGATGTTGTTGTGAATAACATTGCATTTGAAAAGACTTATACCAACAAACCATCAAAAATAGAAGAAGAAATACAAAAGGAAAAAGAAGAAGTAAAAGAAAGTATTGAATCAGTAGGTGAGGTTGATCACAGAGTCTTCGGTAGATTATTGCAAAAGCATGTTGATGTAAAGGGTAATGTGAATTACAAAGCTTTTAAAAACGATGAAGCAGAACTTGACGCTTATCTTGAACAACTTAAAGCAAATCCCGTAAAGTCTTCTATGAGTAAAAATGTAAGGTTATCATACTGGATAAATGCGTATAATGCATTTACCATAAAGTTAATTCTTGAAAACTACCCAGTTAAAAGTATCAAAGATATTGCAAGTGGTAAGCCATGGGATAAGGTATTCATTAAATTAGGAAATACATCTTATTCATTGAATATGATAGAGAATGAAGTAATAAGAAAACGATTTACAGAACCTAGAATTCACTTTGCGGTTAATTGTGCTGCAGCATCTTGTCCGCCCTTGTTAAACGAAGCTTTTTATCCAAGCACGATTACAGAACAGCTAGGTAAGCAAACGAAATCGTTTTTGAATGATAGTTACTATAATACAATTACAAAAAATAAACTAGAAGTTAGCAAGATTTTCGATTGGTATGGTGTAGATTTCAAAGACGTAAAGAGTTATATAAATTCCAAGGTCGATATTGATGTTAGTGGTTTGACGTTAACATTTAAGGAATATGATTGGGCTTTAAATGAACAGTAAAAAAAATGTAGAGCAATGTCTACAAAATTGGTTGAGTAATGTTAAACCCTGTGGTATGAATCGCAGGGTTTTTTATTTAAAGACATAAGGCTTAGTATTATTCATTTCTGAATTCTTCTAGCTCTGTTTTATAATTATCTATATCGGATAATGAATTTTCAATGGTAGGCCCTAATTCAAGGCCGATATTATAAATGTTTTTGGACATTGCTCCAGCTTTCATAATTTTCTCTTCGAAGTCTATAGCTAATTGAGCTAGTATTTCTTTGTTATTTGCTTCGTATTCCTTAAAAAAGGCTTCTAGTTTTTGAACATCGTAAAATGCTTTTGTTGTATTAGCAACTCCCATGAGACCAGTTATACCTCCTTTAAATTTTCCTATTTTGCCAGTTACTCCTTTAAATTGTTCACTTGCCTTACCACTTGCCTCCATTCCTTTTGACAATAAGTCAAGGCTCTCATCGGATTTAGTTATTAGATAACTCCCCATAGGTTCATCTTTGGAAGGAGGTTTAATTATACCATTACTTATTTCTTTTGAACCATAAACTAAACCCATCATAATTATTCCACCTAGCAATGGATTTGCAACACCTATTGCGCTAAGTATAGATGTTTCGAGTAATATTGCTCCTATATCAATAGCTGTATCAATTCCTGCTGCCGCAAGAGCTTTATAAGCATCATCAACATGTTTTTTGAGTTCTCTTGTTTCTGCTTCAATTTTTAATACTTTGTCTCTGTAATCTGCAAAATTCATTAATTTATGCATTTCCAAAAGAGCTGTAATTATAGGTAGTACATTTTTAGATTCAATAGCAGAAAATAAAGTAACATATGCTCCAAGTAAATCAGTACATATATCTATTTCCTCAATAAGAATTTGCCCTTCATTAACTTGACTTTCAACATTCTCTTCAGGACCTGTAAGTGCTTCTATTATGCAGCCAATGAGTGCGTCCATTTTAGCTCCTCCTACACTATGGTCATTTTTTGCAAGTTGTTTGTCATTGGCTCCTAAATTGAAATTGCTAAGATCAGACCATATTGCTTCAAATCGACTTGCCCGAAATGAAAACTTATCAGCAAAACCTGCACCAAATAATTCGTCAATATCTTCAACACTGTTTTCACCACCTAAAATGTCATCCAAATAATCTTCTCCTAGTTCTAATTCTTCATCAGTTAATTCTCTGTCAGATCCAGCACTAATTGAAAAAGCAGGCGCTGGCATAGAAGCGCCATTTATCTGTCCAGTTTCTTGTTCCGCACTTGCGATTGAAGTTTGATTTTCAGCTTGTTGAGATATATCTTTTGTTGGATCTGGAGACATTGTAGTTTTTTTTCAAAGTTATGTTGATTGTTTTCTATAAAAATCACCCATGTGGGTGAAGAGCTATAAAGCTTGACAAACTAATGGTTATTAAATATTATGATTGGTAGATAAAAGTGAATTTTCTTTATGATATATTTATGTCAAAAATTAGATTGATGAAGATTGTTTTTACAGATTATAAGACGATGAATCCTGGAGATATTGAGTGGGAAAAATACTTCGATATGCAGGATGTGACTTTATACGAACATACTTCTCAGGAAGAGCTTGTTGAGCGCGTCAAAGATGCAGAAATCATTGTTTCGAATAAAACGATTATTAATAAAGAAACTATCAATGCTTGTTCACAATTAAAATGTGTCTGCATTTCGGCAACAGGTTTCAATAATGTAGATTCATCTTATGCTGCTTCTAGGGGAATACCAGTTCTAAATGCAGCTAATTATAGTGATGCTTCAGTTGCACAGCATGTATTAGCTATGGTTTTAAATGTATTGAATAAAATAGCTTACTATTCAAACACAGTACACAAAGGGAGATGGGAGATAAATAGAGATTTCACCTATTATGATGAACCAATAGAAGAATTGAGTTCCAAAACAGTAGGCTTTATAGGATTTGGTAGCTTAGGTAAAGCGACAGCTAAATTGTTTAAATCTTTTGGCAGTAAAATAGTAGTAAAAGAATACCCACACAGAGTACTCAAGATTGATGATGAATCTATTTCAGTTGTTGATGAAAAGACCTTCTTTGAGCAATGCGACATCATAAGTATTCATACACCTCTTAATGAAAATACTAAAGACATGGTCAATGAAGACTTTCTCAATAGGATAAAGCAAAGTGCAATACTTGTGAATACATCTAGAGGTGGAGTAATAAATGAAGTTCATTTGGCGAAAGCCTTGAAAAATAGAAAATTAAGAGCTGCTTGTCTTGATGTATTATCTTCGGAACCTCCTGTTGATAACCCATTGGTAGGAATTGATAATTGTTATATTACACCTCATCAAGCATGGGCAAGTAAACAAGCAAGAATGCGGTTAATGCATATTGTATCGGACAATATAGAGGCATTTAAGAAAGGAAAGGAACACAATCGAGTTAATTAACATTACAAGTTATTACAAAACATAGTCTAGTCTTTAGACATAGCTACGTTTATCAGTATTATGAAATTAGTATGATTAATCTATTATGAAAAATTGATTAAATTGTACTAAATTATGATCGAATTCCTCCATAGTTTCTCTATCAATATCGTAAAATTGAATGATCTCATTATTGATAGTATAGATGTGATTTTCAATATGATTAAGACCAAAATTGCTGACTTCATCAAAATCTAATTGGTCATCTAAATCAATTTTAATAGGACTTTCAGTCAAATAGATTTCATCGTCGCTAAGTAAAACTATTCTGTTTTTTATAAAACCCAGACTTTTGTTCGCATTTAATTGTCTTGTAATCTCAACAGAAATATCCAATTCAATAAAATTCTCAAGATTGTCAATGTATGTATAATTAACGCTAAAATCTTCATCAGTTCCGGTTATAACTCCAACTTTAAATTCTTCTGCGGTTAGTTGCCTTATGGTGTCATTAAATATTATAGAGTCTAGTTGATAATTATCTAAATTAAGATTATACAGTGTGTTTTCAGAGCTGTAAAATAATAAGTCATTAAAAAATTGATAATTTCTTGAATTATTTCGAAGTGGAATAGTGTCAAGTATCTGAGTGGAAAAAGATGTAAATGCGTATAAAATATCCTCCTCTATAGAGAAAATTCTATCTTCTAAAATATAATTCGCATCGGTATTACTTATTGGATTTAAAATTGTTTCTATAAAGTCGAGATTTTTCTGATTTAAAACACGAATTACATTGCGTTTAAAAACCCATATTTCTTCGTCATTATTCAAGATGTCCTCGTATTCAGTAAATAAGAAAGATCGATCTTTTACAAGGCTTGAATCTAAGTCTACAACATTAATAATAGCAGTATTATCATTGAAAAAACCGTTTCTATCTGATACTGTTAGAATATGATCACTTGTAAATAACTCTTCTTCGAGTGGCGACCAAAAAATATCACATGAATAAACTAAAAGTAGAATAGGTATAAAGAATTTTAATTTCATGGTTAACAATTTAGTATTTCAAATTTACTAAATAAAATATTATAACTAAATGCTTACTTCGTCTTTTTCTTTATGTTGCGCATCATGATTTTATTGAAATCGAATCCCTTTCTCCAATCCAATGTATGAAAGATAGAAGGCGATGTATTAAATATTTCTAAGAAAGCAAATAGTGGACAATTAGCGATGGTTCTCAAAGGTGACAACCACCGACATCCAACACCAATTGTTGGTGTTTCGTTATATACAAAATGCCATAGATAAGAAGGAATGTAAATGATGTCACCTTCTTCACAAACTACCTCATATCTCGGAATTTTAGCAAAAGCAATATTGGGGTCAATATTAAAAGGCGAAAAAGATGATGCTTTTGCGGGTGCTCTGTTCACTTCGGGATTAAGTATATAATAAGCTCGTTGATCCCATAAGAACCATTTTTTCGAACCTCTCATATGGATGAAAATATTTTCATTTCCTGCATTATGAATAGTGGTTTTTGTTCCTTTATTTCCTATAAACAACACATGATGTTTCTTCATGGAAGTATCTTGCACTTTCTGAAGCCACTCTTGATTTAGTTCTTTTTGTAGATAAGGATAGGTGTCAAGTAAAGGATTGAAACGGGCATATTTCATTGAGTTCTCATCGAGCCCATCAATAATTTTGCGCAAATTAGTTTCTTCTAGTGGTTCTTCATTTTCGCCTAAATCCTTATGATTAGTAAGTAATACGGGATGATTTCCATATTCCGTTTTAAAAAAGTTAAAATCCCATTTCTTGAATGCTTCCCAATTTTCAGCTCCATTTTTCATAACGAAAGGAAGACCTTTTTTAATGAAATGTTTTTGAATATTCTCGGGAGTCATTCTGGAATCTATTAAGGGTATAGATAGAACTTGTTCGGGGTATGAATCTAGGTGTGATTCTAAACGTTTTTGTAATTTATTATTTCTTTTGTTAAAATAGGGTGAGAGCGCCTTGAATCCTATGAAGTGTTCAAGAAGAAATCTTCTATTATATTTCCATCTTAATCTGGAAGGGAGTGATTTATAAAAAGTGTTGTTAATTTCTTTGTGATTCATACTGTGTTTTTGTCCAAGCTAGATTAGCATATGTTATTTTACGTACCTCTCTGTACCAATCAGTGATTTTATCAACTTCTTCTTTGTAATTCATTTTTGGATTATAATCTAAAAATTTCACAAGCTTTTCATTTGATAAAACTTTATCCATTGTTAAGTTTTGAATTGCCATAGAAG
>CAZMKA010000129.1:0-6530 GCA_964566605.1 uncultured Saprospiraceae bacterium
TCACTAATAGTGGGAAATACTCTTTGAATATCAGCAACTTCAGGAAACACTACCAATGAAGCAAAAGCAATTAGTATCCATGGCCATGGGCGCAAAGCATAATGTGCTACATTAAATAGCAAAGTAGCACCAACTGCATTTTTCTCGTTTTTGGCAGAGAACATCCTTTGTGCAATATAACCCCCACCTCCAGGTTCTGCTCCTGGATAATAGGAAGCCCACCATTGAACAGCCAAAGGAATTATAAGTACGGGAACGTAAACTGATGGATCATTAAGGTCAGGAATAAAAGATAATTTGTCACTTACATTTGCATGAGTAAGTAGGGAAGTTACTCCGCCTATATCTTTCAAATTTACAAGATAAATACATGCCCATATGGACCCAATCATAGCTAAAATAAACTGAACAAAATCCGTTATTAATATAGCTTTTAATCCACCTAAATATGAATATACGATTGTAACCGAACCCGCAATCAATAACGTCTGCCATCCTTCTAAACCTAAAATGATTTCACCAAACTTTATTGCAGCTAATGAGACAGCACCCATTACTAATACATTAAAAATCAAACCAAGGTAAATAGCTCGAAAACCACGTAAAAACCTAGCAATTGGCCCGCTATATCTTAACTCATAAAATTCAATATCAGTCAATACCATTGATCGTCTCCACAATTTACTGTAAATAAAAACAGTCATCATTCCCGTTATAAGAAACGCCCACCATACCCAGTTTCCTGAAACACCATCTTTTCTTACAAGTTCGGTAACTAAATTTGGAGTATCTGCAGAAAAAGTAGTAGCGACCATACTTAAACCAAGAAGCCACCAAGGCATATTTCGCCCACTCAAGAAATACTGAGATAGATTTTTACTTGATTTTTTAGAAAAATAAAGTCCTATTGAGACAATAAAAATGAAATATATTCCAACAATTAACCAATCCCATATAGCTAGTTCCATTTATTTTCTTTTATTTATGCTACGAATTTAATACAATAAATCAAAATCATAAGTCTTATATGAATTCAAATAATGCTATAGGTTTTCTCTTTGAAAGTACAACTCGAATTATAAAATTGAGATTTCATCAATTGTTTAAAGAGCACAATATCAATATTACGCCTGAACAATGGGTAGTTTTGGACATACTTTATCCAGAAAATATTCTTAGTCAAAAACAAATTGTAGAGAAAAGTTTTAAAGATGCTCCTAGTATTTCTCGTATCTTATTGAAACTTATCAAGATAGGATATATTGATAAACAAGCAGATGAAATTGATAAAAGACTTTTTAGAATACAATTAACCGACTCTGGAAGAGAAACTGTGAAGTTGTTACATCCTAGTGTTTTTGAACTTAGAGATATCGGTTTAGAAGGTTTTACTGAAGAAGAGATTGTAAACATGAAAGAAGGTATTAATAAAATCTTCGAAAATTACTCGAAGTAGTTGCACAAACAACTATTTTTGTATATTTACAAAAACAAGTTATATGAATTCTACACTTCCAAAGTTATTCGATAAAGCTGAGGATTTTATGCCTCTACTAGGGACTGACTACATAGAGTTTTATGTAAGTAATAGTAAACAGGCAGCTCATTATTATAAATCAGCTTTTGGTTTTTCAGATTTAGCCTATTCAGGTCTTGAAACAGGAAATGAAGTCTCGGAATCTTATGTATTAGCCCAAGATAAAATAAGAATTATTCTTACGAGTCCTCTAAAAAGTGGAACACAAATAGGTGCTCATATTGATAAGCATGGAGATGGTGTAAAGGTCGTTGCTCTTTGGGTAGATGACGCAACGAATTCTTATAATGAAGCAGTTAGCCGTGGTGCTAAATCTTACTTGGAACCGATCACAGAGAAAGATGACCACGGAGAAGTAGTAAGATCAGGTATTCACACTTATGGTGATGTTGTTCATATTTTTGTTGAGAGAAAGAATTATAACGGAGTTTTCCTTCCTGGTTTCAAAGCTTTAAAAACAGCCTTTAAACCGGAGTCAATTGGATTGAAATATGTTGATCACATGGTAGGAAACGTTGGTTGGGGACAAATGAATAAGTGGGTTGAATTCTATGAAAAAGTAATGGGTTTTGCACAGATTATTTCATTCGATGACAATGATATATCTACTGAATATACTGCTCTTATGAGTAAGGTAATGAGTAATGGGAATGGACGAATCAAGTTTCCTATAAACGAACCTGCTGAAGGAAAAAGAAAATCTCAGATAGAAGAATATCTTGACTTTTATGAAGGTGAAGGTGTACAGCACATTGCCGTTGCAACAGATAATATAATTGAAACGGTTACCGCATTAAAAAATAGAGGAGTTGACTTTTTAACGGTTCCTACGACATATTATGATACTTTAGAAGAAAGAGTGGGAAAAATAGATGAGGATATTGAACCTTTAAAGGAATTAGGTATTCTTGTAGATAGAG
Source organism: uncultured Saprospiraceae bacterium (assembly GCA_964566605.1). Lineage (GTDB taxonomy): Bacteria > Bacteroidota > Bacteroidia > Chitinophagales > Saprospiraceae > JAHDFB01. The sequence goes on from CAZMKA010000129.1 coordinate 2,458, forward strand.
ACGACGAAGGTTACTTGTTACAAATCTTTACTAAAACGGTTCAAGCTAGACCAACGATGTTTTTTGAAATCATTCAAAGAAAAGGTGCTAGATCATTTGGTAAAGGAAATTTCAAAGCATTATTTGAAGCTATTGAAAGAGAGCAAGAACTTCGAGGAACTTTATAATCTACAAAACAAAAGTATGAAACAACCACTAGTTAACCCTATTGACAAAAGTAGCAACCCTGAGTTACAAGAGATGATTGATTTTTACCAAGAAACTTTAGGGTTTACCCCAAATTCTCTGTTCACAATGATGCACAGACCAAGGATTTCAGAGGCTTTCCTTGAGATGAATCAATCCGTGATGGAAAATAAAGGAAGAGTTACAAGTGCATTAAAAAGACTTGTTGCTTATCTATCAAGCATGACAACAGGTTGTCGTTATTGTGAAGCACATGCAATCAGAGCAGCTGAAAGATATGGTGCAAAAGAAGAAAAGATGGAAAACATATGGGAATATAAAACCCATCCATGTTTTTCTGATGCTGAAAGAGCTGCATTTGATTTAACAATAGCCGCTTCTCGAGTTCCCAATGAAGTAAATGATGAGATATCTGAAAATATGAGAAAATACTGGGATTCTGGAGAAATTGTAGAAATCCTCGGTGTTATAGCTTTGTTTGGTTATCTAAATAGATGGAATGATTCTATGGGAACTATGCTAGAACAGCCAGCGGTGGAATCAGCGGAGAAGTATCTTAAGGGAGACGGAAACTGGGATATTGGTAAACATCAATATTAATGATTTAGTCGGTTTTTAGATAAGTAATTTGGGCGAAATCCCCTTCCAATTATAAACCTTATACTTGTTAATTGTTCAAGATGATTTTATTATTTAGTAAGGGTTGTAATTATAAAACTGGAACTTTTATAAGCTCTAATTGTTTTCTACTATATGGATGAAGTTAGTTTAAGATCGGAAGCGTTAGTTCCAACTGATTATGGAGAATTTAGAATGATGGCTTTCGCCCAAATGGAAAGTGAAAAAATGCCTCATTTGGCAATTGTTTCTCCTTCTATAAATGTAGAAAAACCTGTTTTGCTTAGGATTCACTCTGAATGTATGACAGGTGATGTTTTTCAGTCCAAAAAATGTGATTGTGGAGAACAACTTGAATGGAGCTTAAAGCAAGTTGCTGAAACAAACGGACTAGTGATTTACTTGAGACAAGAGGGTAGAGGAATAGGGTTGATTGAAAAGCTAAAGGCTTATAAACTTCAGCAAAATGGGCTTGATACAGTCGATGCTAATCTTGCACTAGGACATCAAGCAGATTCTAGAGATTACCAAGATGCAGTTACAATCTTAAAGCATTTAAATATTTCAATCGTAAATCTATTAACCAATAATCCTGAAAAACTAGATTACTTAGTATCAAACGGAATACAAGTTGAAAACAGAGTACCTATAGTTCTTCCTACCAAAAAGGAAAATTTATCATATTTCGCAACGAAGAAAAATAGAATGGGACATCTATTCTAGATTGCTAAAACTTAAGCTATCTTTGATGTTATGAACGTTGAAGATATTCGTCTATATTGTTTAAGTAAACCGGGAGTAGAAGAGTCATTTCCATTCGATGAACATACCTTAGTTTTCAAAGTGCTCAATAAAATGTATGCACTTATTAACCTGAAAAGAGTTCCTTTTTCTATAAACTTGAAATGTGACCCTGAGAAATCTATAATGCTTCGTGAAGAACATGAAGAAATACAGCCAGGTTATCACATGAATAAAAAGCACTGGAATACAGTTGATTGCGAAGGGCGATTAAGTGATAAGTTTATCGTAGAACTAATCGATCATTCCTATGATTTAGTGTGGGCAAGTTTGCCGAAAAAAGTGAGAATTGCGTTTGATGAAGGAAGTTGATTTGCTTATTATTGGTCAAGGGATTGCAGGTGTTAATTTATCCTATATTGCTAAGAAAAGAGGTCTTTCATGCATGCATGTTCATAAGTCTAGCGTAGGTGAATCTACACATGTTGCAGCTGGTTTAGTTAATCCCATAACTGGAAGAAGATTTGTGAAATCCTGGAATATTGATGAAATTTTCCCGTATGCTGTTAACCATTACAAAGATTTAGAGGATGAATTCAATGAAAGTTTTATTGATAGAATAAATATTCTTAGAACGTTTAAAACAGTTGCCGAAGAAAACGCTTGGTTAGCTAAGTCAGCAGATCCTTTTCTGTCTGAATTTCTACTTGAAAAATTAGTTTTTGATAAAGAGGTTTTCGCCCAAAAGTTATACTTGTCAGAACTAATGGGTGAATTAAGTAATTGCTTGCGTATTAAGCTTTCTAGTATTCAATCTAATTACCTTAATCATTTGAGAGAAAATGGTGAGTTAATCGATGATTGGTTTGATCTTGAACAACTCGAAATCTCAGAAAATTATTCAATATATAAAGATGTAAAGGCTAAGTATGTGGTATTTGCCGAGGGGTGGAGATCGATTTATAATCCTTTTTGGAAAGATTTACCTTTTGTTCCTTCCAAAGGAGAATTGTTTATAGTTCATTCTCCTGAATTACAGCTTAATTCAGCATTCAAGAATTCTATGTTTGTAACACCTATGGGAGACGATTTGTATTGGGTGGGAGCTACTTATGAATGGAAGAATTATGATCCTGAAATAGGGGATAAAATGAAACCTAAGTTATTAACACATCTAGAAAATAGTATAAAAGCACCTTATACAATCCAAGCTCATCTTACAGGGATAAGACCTTCTACAAAAGACAGAAGACCAATAATAGGTCCACATCATACAAAGAAAAATCTATTAGTGTTCAATGGAATGGGAACAAAAGGTTCTTCATTGTCGCCCTATTATGCCCACAAACTTATCGACTTTATAAAAGACGAAAAGCCACTTCCTGATGAAGTTTCAACTGCGAGATATTACAAGAAATAATGTTTCTTCATAATCTATTAAGCTTAATTTCTTGTTAATTGTACTAATCCAAACATCATGAATCCCTTAAAACAAGTTAGATTTATGGTATTACCTCATGTAGAGTGAGCCTTTAATGATATTGTAGAAAGAAATTTCATTATGATAAAGTAGGCCGAAAATAAACTAAAAAATATGTTGATCAAAAATACATTACTTGCTGCATTCATGCTTTTGATAAGTCCCTTATTTCAAACGGATAATTCATATGACGAAAGAGAAAGCACAATTCTATATACTTTGATGGGCTTGACTGACTATTTACATTATAGTCCGAAAGAAATTAATGATGACTTATCAATGGAAATATTCGAAGATTATCTTGAATTGCTTGATCAACCCAAAAGATTTCTTCTACAGTCCGAGGTAGACCAATTATCTACCTTCAAAAGAGATATTGACAATCAAATAAATGCTTTTAGCCTAGAGTTCTTTGAAGAGTCCGATAAATTAGTGAATAAAGCAATTGAAAGAGCAAAATCTATATATGAAGAAGTTATAGAAAGTGATATAAAAATCTCTAGTAATGATGTTTATGAAACAGATGGTGAAAAGAAGGATTTTGCGAGTTCATATGAAGACCTGTACAACGAGTGGGAGAAATTTATTCAATATACAGTTGTTAGTAAAATGTATGATTTAGCAAGCGACGATCTATCCGATAAAGAATTAAAGGATAAAAGTATCGCTCGATCTAAAAAGTTATTCGATGATTGGTTTGAACGATTAAGTAAAGTATCAAGAGCTGATAGATTCGATGGTTATATTAATAATATCTTAGCCCAATTTGACCCACATTCAAGCTATTTTAGTCCGAAAGAACAAGAGAATTTTGAAATCCAAATGGGGAATAAACTAGAAGGAATAGGTGCTCAATTATCGCAAGATGGCGATTTTGTAAGAGTAGTTAGTATTGTTCCTGGAGGCCCTGCTTGGAAAGGTGAAGAACTGCAAGTTGATGATGTGATTATGGAAGTTCAACAGCTCAATGAGAAATCTGTTGACATTTCGGGAATGAGATTAGATGATGTGATCCGATTGATAAGAGGCGATAAAGGGACAACAGTGA
>CAZMKA010000129.1:6540-7590 GCA_964566605.1 uncultured Saprospiraceae bacterium
TTCTTAAAGTGAAGAGTGCTGCTGGTATTACTAATTCAGTTAAGATAATAAGAGATGAGATTATATTGGAAGATGCTTTAGCAAAGTCTGCTATTCTTGGAATTAAGAATCAAATTTCAAATATTGGATATATTAATTTACCATTGTTTTATGGTGTTGTGGATGGAGGTAAAAGCTGTGCTCAAGATGTTGAACAGGAAATAGAGAAACTGAAAGCTGACGGTGTCGAAGGTATTATATTGGATTTAAGATATAATCGAGGTGGATCGTTGCCTGATGCTATTGATATGACTGGCTTATTTATTGAAAAAGGTCCGGTGTTACAAGTAAGTGATAATCGTGATAAAGTTGAGATTTATAAAGATGAGAATGCCCATGTTGCATATGACGGTCCTCTGATTGTTTTAGTGAATAGTGTAAGTGCATCTTCTTCTGAAATTGTAGCAGGAGCATTACAAGATTATGATAGAGCAGTTATTGTGGGTGGTCCCAAAACCTACGGTAAAGGTACAGTTCAAGGCTTATTTGATTTAGATAGAATGATAAAGGATAATGATAAAATAAAGCCATTAGGTCAAGCAAAAGTTACTGTTCAAAAGTTTTTCAGAGTTTCAGGGGCAAGTAATCAATTAAAAGGAATTATTCCAGATATAATTATCCCAGATGAATTTTATAACTATGAATATGGAGAGGTGGATAATGAAGATGCACTGTCATATAGCGAAATAGACCAGCTAAAGTATGACCAAGAAGTTTATAAAATTAAAAAGCTTAAAGAGTTAAAAGCCAACAGTAAAGCTAGAATCGTAACTGATGATAAATTCAAGTCAGTTATTGCTTATAGTGACTTATTAAATGATAAAAAAGATGACTCCAAGGTATATTTGGATTATGAAAAGTATACAAATGATATAAATATTGTAGCAGATAAAATGGATGATTTCGAAATTCTAATCGAAAAGCCATCTTCTAATTTTATTGTAAAGAATACTGAAAGTGACATAGAGTATATCAATGAGTTTGATTCTAGAAAAATGAAGAATGTTAGGT
>CAZMKA010000129.1:7630-10313 GCA_964566605.1 uncultured Saprospiraceae bacterium
AAAAATAATAAGTTGTAAAGACATTATCTTATTAGGATAATAACTGAACGATTTCTTCGAATCCTTTTTCGATAGCGTAGTCTTTTGCTGTTTTATTGGAAGAATCTTGTATTGATTTATCCGCATTGTGTTCAAGAAGTAAGCCTAAAAGCTCTTTGTTATCAAACATTGAAGCAAAAATCAAGGCAGTTTGACCTTGATTATTTTGTAAATCAATAGCTGCTCCATGACTTAGTAATATAGATGCGATTTCTTTATCACCTTTAAAACTTACACCCATCAATGCTGTATTTCCAGACATATCTTTGTCATTTATATCCGCTTTTGCTTCGAGAAGAAAATTGACTAAGTCTGGTTGATTAACATAACTTGCCATTATAAGAGGAGTAAACCCTCTTTCATTTTTACTATTTACTATTTCTGGATTAAGTTTAAGCTCTAGCTTAATAGCATTTAAATTCCCTGTTTTAATAAGACTAATAAAATCCATGACTTTTGTTTTCACAAAATTAACAACTCAGTATATATAAATCAAATCAATAATGATTATATTTGAATAGATTTTATCTATTAAATTTGTGGTTTACAGTATTTATTAACATAAAAAATCAAGTTATTCAAAATGAATTTCACCCAGTTAGAGTATCTTGTTTCTTTACACCAGTTAAAACATTTTGGTAAAGCTGCTAAAGAAAATTATGTAACTCAGCCTACTTTATCGATGATGATAAAGAAGCTTGAAGAGGAATTAGGTGTCGAAATTTTTGATCGATCAACAAATCCTATAAGAACAACTTCACTGGGACTTAAGATAGTAGAGCAAGCTAGGAAAGTACTTCTTGAACAGAAAAAAATCTTGTCACTTGCTTTAGATGAAACTGAGTCCTTTGAAGGTGAATTATCTATTGCTCTTATCCCTACTTTGGCACCTTATGTTTTACCCATCATATTGCCTAAAATACAACAAGCCTTTCCTAAGTTGAACTTAACAATTATAGAATCAACTACTTCTGATATTATAAAAAGCATTTCTGATAATAAAATTGACTGCGCGATTCTTGCAACACCATTAGGAAATAATGATATAATAGAACGTTCTTTATATAAAGAAGCATTTTACCTTTATTCTGAAGGAATGGATTCTATCGGTGAAATCAATCCAAAAGAGATAGACATGGATCGTCTTATTCTTCTTGAGGAAGGCCATTGCTTGCGATCTCAGGCAATTAATTTATGCAGTATGAAGGAAGATTATAAAGGCAATGTTAATTATAAGATAGGAAGTATAGAAACCATAATTAATCTTGTCAATCAAAAACAAGGTTCAACAATAATTCCCGAATTAGCTATTCATCATTTAGCTGAACTAGATAAAAAACGGATAAAGAGTTTGGAAGCTCCTGTTCCAGTAAGGCAGATAAGTTTGATTCATCACTATACATTCCATAAAAAGAAGCTAATTACACAGCTCGCGGAAATAGTAAAAAATACAGTAGAACCCTTTTTGAATATTTCACAAAAAACTAAAATCATTTCCATATGAGAATTACTTTCATTTTAAGTATCATTTTATTAGCATCATGCGCTAATATCTCCACTGATTCTAAAACTATAGATTTTGATTCTATCAAATCCGATATTAAAAAAGTAATGGATCAACAATCAGTAGATTGGTCTGAAGGAAATATAGATGGTTTCATGGAGGGATACTGGAAAAGCGATTCACTTAGATTTGTCGGTTCAAGAGGGATAACCTATGGATGGGATCAAACAAAAGCTAATTACAAAAAGGGTTATCCTGACAAAGATGCTATGGGTGAATTAAAATTTGATATCCATGATATAGATGTATTATCAAGTGAAGCTTCTCTTTTGTTAGGTAGCTATACCTTGTTTAGAACAAAAGACACACTTTCAGGGAACTTTACGCTCACTTGGAAAAAAATCAATGATAAATGGTTGATTACAAGTGATATGACTTGTGGGTAGTTAATTATAACTTACTTCTTACTTCTTTTACTTTGGGCAATTGACTGATAATCTTCTTTCAATAATTCATACCATTTATAATTAATTCCATCATTAAATAGATTTCCTTGCTTTATAAATTGCAATCCAAGGTTTTCTAGTACCTTACAAGAAGCTTTATTTTCTGTGACTGCAACTCCTACAATTTTGGGAATCTTTAAAACTTGAAATCCATAAAATAAGAACGGGATTGCTGATTCTGTAGCTAATCCTTTTCCCCAGTATTGAGGTAGTAGTCGATAACCAATATCTGTTGCATTGAATTCCGATTCATATTTTAATCCTGAAAACCCTATAACTTTTTTATCTTTTTTATGGACGACAGCCATTCTAGCATATCCGTATTTTTCATACTCAGGTAACCATATCTCATTTATTATTTCTTTTGCTACTGCAATTGTTGTAATTAGCTTATCTCCTGTTAGTTTAATAACTTCTTCATTACTATTAATAGCTAAAACAGCTTCCGCATCTTCTATTGTGAATCGTCTTAATTTCAATCTCTTTGTTTCAAAAAGCATCTCTATTCTTATTTAGCTCACAAAGTTAATTTGAATTCCTAGTTTTCTTCACAATTAGTATATGAATATAGTGACAATTTTCATAATCGATTGAATCTATATAATGTGTTTATATCTTTTGTTTACATATAATC
>CAZMKA010000130.1:0-10162 GCA_964566605.1 uncultured Saprospiraceae bacterium
CCCCTAGCCATCTATCCAGTAAGTAGAACAGTAGAAATAAACATGCACCTGGGAATACAACTAACCACCATGCCGATGTATTTCTTTTGGCTTCCGCCAAAAGGGTTCCCCACGTCACTTCACTACTTATCCCTAAACCCAAGAAGCTCAAGTTCGCCTCCAAAAACACTACACCTACAAATGCGAAAATAAATGGTGTCGTTAATATCGGTAACATCGTTGGTAAAAAGTCTGAGAAAATAATTCGAGCATCACTGTATCCCAAATTCCTCAAACTTGTAAATCGCTCTTTCCCTTTCTCGGACAGAATTTCTAGTCGGATATAACGGAAAAACAAAGGCCACATTAAAAACCCTATGATAAGCGATATAGTCCAAACATTATTTTTGGGCGAAAGCCCAATAAAAATAAGCAACAAAACTAATTTAGGAACCGCTCTGAATAACTCATAAATCTTTTGACCTATGGTATCCATAGGAACAATTATCAACTTTTTACCTAGACCTGAAAACATAGGAATTACTATTCCTAATAGCGCTAAAAACAAAGTGATCATCAATAAGATAATATACCATGTGAAGTTAAAAGCAATGAAAATATAGTAGTAAAATATTACGGAAAGCACGACAACAGCAATACATTGAAGCACATTTAGCTTAATTCGATAATCGCCGATATAACTAGTGAACATGTTAAATACAAATCCTAGAATCAAAGCAATTGTCAAAGAAACACTTGCGATAATTAAACTCACTTGAGCTCCCGAAATAATTCCAGCTAACACATCACGACCAATGGTATCTGTTCCTAGTAAATGTCCATTAATTCCAGGAGCAACACCACCTATACTATCAATAAAAATATAGCTCGCTGGTCTACTCAAAAAGCTAGGAGCAATAACTATCAGCAAAATTATTCCGAAAGGAATATACCATATGTAAGCTTTCGATTTACCCATTGCCTACTGAAATTTGAGGATTAAATCGCATATACAAAAGGTCACTTACCAACATAACAATCGAACTAAAAATAAAAATTATAAGCACGATAGGCATCATAACTACTAGATCATTTTCCCTTACACTATCGAGGAATAATCTACCCATTCCAGGAATATTGAAAATATATTCAATGATAACGCTTCCGCCTATTCCCGCAATTAGTTTATTACTAATTAGCGTGACAATTATACCTCTTATGTTATTTAATTTATGCTTTAAAACTTGACTTTTCGGCAAGCCTTTCATCATGGCTGTTTGGTTATATATAGCGGAACTTTCTCTATTTAAAGAAGTTTTTACAAGTCTAGAAACATATGCCACACCCAAAATAACAAGACATAAAACAGGTAATATTAGCTGATTAAAATTCCTCCCCACATTTACCCAGAATCCACTATTCGTCGACCACCCATACGCATTAACTGCAGGAAAAATCTTTAACAAAGGACTGATTTCACTTGTCGTAAAACTATTCAACATAAATAATGCAAATACAAACAATGGTATACTTTTCAGTACGTAAAGCAGTTGCTCAATCGATTTAGTCCATATGCTTGATGATTTATGAAACCATATTCCAAGCAACAAACCTATACCTATGCCGAAAATCACGTTTAGTAATAAGATTAATAAAGTTAAAGGTAAAGCATTGAAAATTTTGGATTGAGCAGATTTCCCATCACTCAATGAATTCCCCCAATTCATAGTAAAAAATGTAATCAAGGTATCGTGAAAACGGTTGTTTTTACCATGAAAAAACAAAGAAGGAATCCATGCTGATCTGTTATTCTTACTAGCTTTAAGAAGGTCAATTTTAGTTTTTATATCTTGGAATTGGTTTAGCTTTATCTCCCAAGAAGCCATTAGCTCTTCAGGCGTAGAAGACTGGTAATTCCATAAATCTTCTATATTTTCGGTGTTTGATTCATTATAGATTGCATCGAAACAATGTACAATCGACTTAAAATCGTAATTGGCTTGAAGAAAATGGTGAGTAATTGATTTTTTTAAAGGATTAGCAATGGAATAGAAGGATTTATGGTAATTGCTTCGATTCAAACTAAAATAAAATGGTGCTTTATTCAATCCATTTTTAATGGAAGTCTGCTGATAAATTTCAGCAAATTCTTTTTGATTGGTAGAAAAGTCATTTCCATCTATGAGTCTTTCCACTGGATCAACTGGAGACATACGAGCCAGTGCCAGCATAATCCATATGATAAGTGGAATACTGAACAAGGTAAATGTCAATCTTTTCAGAATAAAGCTGAACATGTTCACTTTTGGGTTTAAACCCAAAAATATTTAATAAAACGGATTCGCCTTAACAAAGGAGGTTAATAATGACATGAAGCTGAATAGATTATCTACATTGAGAGGAACAAAAAGGTGATTTTTAAGTTAGATTTTCATGTAAAATACTCATTTTCCTAGAAAATAGTACCTTTAAAATTGTAATTACTAGTATCGATATTATTGTTTTTGGGTGGTATCTTTTAATATTGTGTATTTTTGCACAATCAAAATCAAAATTATTTATGAGAAGAGTGGTTGTTACTGGACTAGGTGCATTAACTCCTTTGGGAAATAATCCGGCTGATTATGGTCAAGGATTGAAAGATGGGAAGAGTGGTGCAGGTATTATTACTCATTTCGACGCTTCGGAGTTCCGTACTCAGATTGCTTGTGAAGTGAAAGATTTTCAACCTGAGCAATACGTTGATCGCAAGGCTTTAAGAAGAATGGATCCTTTTTGTCAATATGCAATGTTTGTTGCAGGACAGGCGATTGAAGATTGTGGAATTGATTTCGAATCACTGGAAGATCCGTTTAGAGCAGGAGTAATATGGGCAAGTGGAATCGGAGGATTTTACACGATGGAAAAGGATATAGGAGATGTGATAAGAAGAGATGGACCTCCAAAGTATTCACCTTTTCTTATACCAAAATTAATATCGGACATAGCGCCAGGACATATTTCTATGGCATATGGTCTTAAAGGAATAAATTACGGAACAGTTTCAGCATGTGCTTCATCGAATCACTCGATAGGAAATGCAGTCGACTATATCCGTTGGAATAAGGCAGACATTATTGTAGCTGGAGGATCAGAAGCGGCTGTAACACATGCAGGAATAGGAGGATTTTCTTCTATGAAAGCGATGAGTACTAGAAACGATGATCCCAAAACTGCTTCAAGACCTTTTGACTTGAATAGAGATGGATTCGTACTTGGAGAAGGAGCAGGTTGTTTGATTCTTGAAGAATATGAACACGCGAAGAAAAGAGGAGCAAAGATTTATGCGGAGATTGTAGCTGTTGCATTTACTGCTGATGCATATCATATTACAGCACCTCATCCTGAAGGATTAAGTGTTTCCAAAGTTTTGGAGTTAGCACTAGCTGAGGCGAAGTTAGGAACTGGTGATATAGATTACATCAATGTACATGGAACATCAACTCCACTAGGAGATGTTGCGGAGATAAGAGCTATTCAAAAAGTATTTAAAGACGACGCTTATAAATTAAATATAAGTTCTACTAAATCAATGACAGGTCACTTGCTAGGAGCTGCAGGAGCGGCTGAAGCAATTGCTGGTATTTTAGCAATACAAGACGGGTTCATTCCACCTACTATCAATCATTTTGATGATGATCCTGAACTTGACAATAAATTGAATTTCACTTTCAATGAAGCTCAAGAGAGAAAAGTAGAAACAGTGCTTAGTAATACCTTTGGATTCGGAGGTCATAATGCTTCATTGTTATTTAAAAAAGTGTAAAAACGATTTATGATTAATACCATTCGGAGAAGTTATAATTTTTACTTATCAAAGGACAAAGCTCTTGCGCGTAAGATAAAGAATGTAACAGGTATAACACCTGCCCGAATGGATCTTTATAAATTAGCATTTTTTCATAAGTCAATGAATAATGAAGTGCAACACAAGGGAAATAATGAGCGCCTTGAATACCTAGGCGACTCTATACTTTCCACAATTGTTGCCGATTACTTATATCAGAAATATCCCAATAAAGACGAGGGTTTCATGACTAAAATGCGTTCGAAAATTGTTAAGCGTAAAACCTTAAACAATATTGCCGATCGCATGGGACTTGATCTTATTTTGTCTGATTTTTCCATGGGAAGAATGTCTTCTACCATGCTAGGAAATGCACTAGAAGCATTGATAGGAGCTATTTACCTTGAATCCGGATATGAAAATACGAGAAATTATGTTGTGAAAAATCTCATTCGTAAATATCTTGACATTCATAAACTCGAAGACAAAGATGATAACTTCAAAAGTCGATTACTTGAATGGTGCCAAAAACATAACAAGTCAGTAGATTATACTCTTTTGGAAAAATTCAAATTTGAAAAAAGAGATCGCTTTAAAATAGCTGTAATGATTAACGGTGAAAAAATGGGACAAGCAGAAGACTTCAATAAGAAAGCTGCTGAACAAACAGCTTCTCATTTGGCTATAAAAAAACTTGGCATAGAAGTCAATTCTCAAAAATCTACTGAACTTATCAACTAAATGGATTCATTAACTCAAATTGTTCTTGGTGCAGCGATGGGTGAAGCTGTTGCTGGTAGGAAGATAGGTAATAAAGCTATGCTGTGGGGAGCAGTTGCTGGTACTATTCCTGATCTTGATGTTTTTGTAGGACCTATACTAGGTTGGTCAGCAGAAGCGAGTTTAGCATTTCATAGAGGGATAAGTCACTCTATTTTATTCGCCGTTTTAGCGCCATTGCTTTTAGCTTTGTATACTTGGTGGTTGTATGGAAATGAACACCATAAAAAATTACCTGTCAAAGTATTGACTGGAATAGGTGGCGTGCTCTTTTTAATATTTTGTACAGGAATTCTAAATTTTATTGCCTACCAAATAAATGGCAAGCTTAATATTATTTTCCTTATTCTAACGATAGGAATACTAAGTGGGCTAAGTTATTTTCTTATAAACAAGAATGTAATAAACAATCAACCAGACGTAAATATTTCTTTTGGTAGATGGTATCTATTGTTTTTTCTTGCAGTATTGACACACCCTATACTTGATTCATGTACAGGATATGGCACACAGTTATTTCAGCCATTTAGTGATATGCGTGTAGCATGGAATAATATTTCAGTTGCAGATCCATTATATACAGCACCATTTCTAGTCTTTTTATTTTTGGCATCAACTAGAAAGAAGCACAATAGGTGGCGTTCGATATTTAATTATGCAGGCATTATTTACTCGCTTATTTATATGGGATGGACGATAAGGAATAAATTTATTGTTGATCGCGTTTTTCGAGATTCGCTCGCAAAAAAAGAATTGAAATACACAAGATATCTAACAACACCAACAATTCTGAATAATGTCTTATGGCATTGTATTGCTGAAGGAGATGGCGAATATTATGATGGTCAATATTCATTACTTGACAAGAAGAAAGAAGTAAATATTCAAGTTATCAAGAAAAATGATCAGTATATTAAGTATGGTACAGACAAAAGAATCAAAACGATCAAGTGGTTTACGGATGACTATTACAATGTCATAAAAATGGGAGGTGATACTATCCAAATCAATGATTTGAGATACGGCCCATACACCGCAGGGGACACTGAAGATCCGAATAATTACATCTTTCCATTTTTATTAGTTCCTAATTCCGAAACAGGTGAATACACGATGAAAGATCAGTCGGGACCGCCTGAAGATGGTACAATGGAAGATTTTTGGAATACATTAATCACGCGAGTAAAGGGGATTTAACGCATACATTCAAATTCCTTTTTCACAGCATTTCTTTCACATATACATTTGATGTATTATCTTTAGAACATGCAAAAGGAGAAATACATACAAGCATATAAACGAGTCGACCTTCCCAAGGAAGAAGACTATTTTCATTTGGAATGTCCATCATGTAAATGTGAAACACCTTCTTCAGATATTAATATTAACGATAAGATAGCGAAGTGTTCATCGTGCAATGCAGTATTTTCTTTTCAGGCATCAGTTGATGATTTTAAAGAAAGGAAAGATCCGTTGAAAAAGCCAGCAGGTGTTGATAAAATTTATTTTGGAAAGGAACTTGAATTATCGATGAATCTACCTATTTCAGTATATGATGCAATTGCTCTTTCTTTAGCTCCATTTATAGGGTTACTAGGTGGACTTTCGTATTTTAAAGATCAATCTATGATTGGTTTAGGCTTTCTAATAGCTATGATTTTTGTATTTACTTTTTTTATTGTTAGAGTTATAAGGCAGCGTAAACGAAAGATTTATTTCGTGTGTCAAGAAAACAATTTAATCATCGAACGATCAAATAATCGGATCATAAAAGACAAGGTTTTTCGGAGTCAAGAAATTGACCAGGTATATGTTACGCGAACACCTAATGGATATGCGATAAAAGCCATATTAAATACACCCCAAGGCCAAGTTCACAAGATGATAATTGACTTCCTACGAACGACAATCGAGGCGAAATACATAGAGCAAGAAATCGAAGAGTATTACGGCATTACGAACCAAAGAGTAAGTACAGAAATATAGTTAGATGATAAAAAGCTAATTATACATTTAAGAATAATTCGTTTTAAGAGAGCGTCCATCTGGCTAACTTTCAGTACGCCATCTGCCCTACGTCCGTGACTCCCTATTCGGTCGGTCAAGCTAAAAGGCTTGACTGCAGCAGAAGCTGCATCACTACCATCGGTGACGCGTTAAAAGGGAAATGAATTACTCTATAAATTCTTATTATCAAACATTCTTTTACTTTCACATCTCACTTTTCATATCATCTTTTTTTGGGCTCAAGCCCAAATCAAAACCAACTGAATCAAAATCATATTTAAAAAATCATATATGTTCTAAAAAGTGTACTATCTTTGTCTTTTAGTCGCATCCTCAAATTATGGGTGTGAATTACAAAACTTAAAATGAGCTTAGCTGATGGCTGTAGATGTTATATTGGGGTTACAATGGGGAGACGAAGGTAAAGGTAAAATTGTAGATTATTTAGCTGATCAATACGATGTTGTATGTAGATTCCAAGGTGGTCCAAATGCCGGTCACACAATTGTAATAGGTGATAATAAATACGTCCTTCACACTATACCTTCAGGAATATTCCGTCAAAATATTTTAAACCTTGTAGGTAACGGTGTTGTTCTTGACCCTATTACGTTCGATAGAGAAATTGCTAAGCTTGATGCAGCAAAAATTCCATTTAGAGATAGACTACTGCTTTCAAAAAAAGCACATCTTATCCTTCCTACTCACAGACTTCTTGATGCCGCTAGTGAAGCATCTAAAGGGAAAGAAAAAATAGGATCGACTTTGAAAGGAATAGGTCCAACATACATGGATAAAACAGGTAGAAATGGATTGAGAATAGGCGATATCGTTTTACCTGATTTCAAAGAACGATATGAAAAATTAAAAAATAAACACCTCGGTTTATTAAAAGCTTACCCTGATGTTGATTTCGATCTTGAAGGTGAAGAAAAAAAATGGCTTGATTGTGTTGAAAAACTAAGATCTTTCAAACAAGTAAACGGTGAATACTTTATTAACAAACAAATTAAGGCAGGGAAGAAAATCTTAGCAGAAGGAGCTCAAGGTTCAATGCTTGACATTGATTTTGGAACCTATCCTTATGTAACATCAAGTAACACGATTACTGCAGGTGTTTGTACTGGTCTTGGAATTGCACCTCAACTGATAGGAGATGTAATAGGTATTACTAAAGCTTATTGTACACGAGTAGGTAGTGGTCCTTTCCCAAGCGAATTACACAATGAAACTGGCGAGAAACTTAGAAAATTAGGTCACGAATTTGGAGCCACTACTGGGCGTCCAAGAAGATGTGGATGGATTGATCTTCCTCAATTAAAGTACACTATTATGATTAATGGTGTTACTAAAATCGTCTTGACGAAAATGGATGTTTTGAATGAGTTCGAAACTATTTCTATTGCCGATAAGTATCAATATGATAGTGGTGTACATGATGAACTACCTTATGATATCGATGGTACCGAATTAAATGTCCAAACTATTGATAAAGATGGTTGGAATCAAGGACTTGATGGAATTACTAATTACGACAACCTTCCTTCTTTAGCGAAGGATTACGTAAAGTATCTTGAAAAAGAATTAGACACTCCTATTAGCATGGTTTCTACAGGTCCTAAGAGAAGTGAACTAATCATTAGATAAGTTCAACGAATTGTAGTGCTTATAGCTTAATTCAATTATTTGAATCATTTCATTTTGTAATTCATTACTTAACGACTAGATTTATATCTGCTTGTTAAACAGTAATCTGAATTAGCGTTTTACCGTACTACAAAATAAAGTTCGAATGAAGGTTTTATTAAATTTTACACTTATAATATTCATCTTATTTCCTGTGTTACTTGTAGCTCAAATTTCACCCGAACAGGCAGTGGAAGAAATGGGTAGAGGAATTAATTTGGGTAATACACTTGAACCTCCATTTGAAGGAAATTGGAATAACGGACCTGCTGAAGAAGTTTACTTCGATGCTTATGAAGAAGCAGGATTCTCTAACGTTAGGATTCCAGTAAGATGGGATGAACACACTGGTGATAATTCACCTTTTACTATAGATTCCGATTGGATGGATAGAGTAGAAGAAGTCGTAGACTGGGGATTATCACGTGGGTTTTACATCACACTTAATGGTCACCACGAAGATTGGTTAAAAAACAACTATTCCAATCCTATTCTTCAAGATAGATATGATGCAATTTGGGAACAAGTTGCTGAAAGATTCAAAGATAAATCCGATAAGTTATTATTTGAAATAATCAATGAGCCAAATGGAATGACAGTTGCAGAAGTGGATGATTTAAATGAAAGAATTCTAGGAATTATAAGAGAAACAAACCCTACTCGTTTAGTTATTTATGGTGGTAATATGTATGCTAATGCGGAACAGTTATTGGATGCACAGATATTAGATGATGATTATATAGTAGCTTATTATCACTCCTATGATCCATGGTCTTTTTCTGGGCAAGGACAAGGCACTTGGGGTACAGATTTTGATTACCAACAAGTAACCAACAAATACAACTTAGTAAAAAATTGGTCCAACGAAAATAGTATTCCAGTTCATCATAGCGAATTTGGTGCAGTTCATGCTTGTGACTTTAATTCTAGAATGAGAATTTATGCTCACAATGTAGAACAATGCATAACTAATGGGTTCGCATTTTCAGTCTGGGATGATGGAGGAAATTTCGGTATACTTAATCGTACAAATAATACTTGGCCAGAGGTAAAAGAAATCTTAGCACATTACCACCCTGATTCTCCAAACGAGATTTTCTCTACCTCAACTACAACTCCAAATTCAAGCCAACCAGCGATTTTGGTAGAGTGGAATAATAGAATTACAAGCACTAATAGTATTATTATAGAGAGATCCATAGGACTTTCTGACAATTATATAGAAGTTGCCACTTTACCTGGTGACGCTACAAGTTATACCGATTCTGATGTAATTATAGCAAATACTTATACTTATAGGATGTATACAACTAGAGACGATGGAACATTGGTTCATGGATATCCTACTCGTGTAAAAGTTAATGCAACTCAACAACTCCCATTTAATAATTCTCCTCTACTAATTCCTGGAACGATAGAAGTAGAAGAATACGATTATGGTGGACAAGGACTAGCATATAATGATACAGAACCGGAAAATATACCAGGAGGATACAGAACAGGTGAAGGAGTAGATATCGGTGCTCATGATAATGGGTACATTCTAGAATATGTTGAAAATGGAGAATGGATCGAATATACGGTTGAGGTAGAAGAATCAGGCATGTATAATGTTACAGCAGAAGTTGCGTCTCAAGTTGCTGATGGATCATTCAATCTTTTCTTTATTCAAAGCACTACTGCTTTTGAGTTTGAAACACCTAGTACTGGAAGTTGGACAGCATTTGAAAATATCACAAACACAAATAATTCTGTTTCCTTGGAGGCTGGAACTCAAGAAATGAGATTAAATATTACAAGCGAAAACCCATTTAATATTGATCGATTAATATTTAGTTTGGACCCTGAAAGTACAAGCAACATTTTACTTCTTAATGATGCAAT
>CAZMKA010000131.1:0-2163 GCA_964566605.1 uncultured Saprospiraceae bacterium
GTTGTAATCATCTGCCTCAGGTAGTTGTTGTATTCCAAAGTTTATTTCTGTATTTATTATTGAAGTTACAGGTATAGAATTTTGCATCCCATCTACCGTTCCATCATTTCCTGAAGTAGTACCATCATTATCTCCTGTAAACATCCAGTTCGAAGGTAGATTCTGAGCAGGAGTTGTTGACCCTATAATTCCTTCATTTGTTGAAATAGAAACTGCATATGTTGCATCCTCCGGAAGAGCTAGAAATTGAAACGTTCCATCAGTATTAATAGGCATTGATGCAATGATAGTATCAGCTACAGGATCATATAAGTTTGCATATAAAGTCACCCCTGAAGGTGTAGCAATATGTGGTCCATTTACTGTTGCATCCATTAATGCATCATTATCATTAAATACATTACCTGATATTCCGCCAATTTGAGAATTGATCGGATTACTATCGAAATTAGTTTCAGTTAGTCCCATTACTTTTACATCAGCATCACCTAAATTATCAACTCTAAATCCGTAAATAGGATTACTTCCAATATTAAATAAATCAGCTTCAATAACAGTGTAAATCATACTCTGATTTGTTATATTAGTCGGAGCATAGCCTATATCCCAGTCATATCTGGTAGTACCGTTACCAGTTGCAGTTCCTACC
The DNA here is from genome assembly GCA_964566605.1 of uncultured Saprospiraceae bacterium. GTDB lineage: Bacteria > Bacteroidota > Bacteroidia > Chitinophagales > Saprospiraceae > JAHDFB01. The sequence goes on from CAZMKA010000131.1 coordinate 650, forward strand.
ACTTCACCGAATCTTACTGTATCTGAATTTGCAATTACATTACCGAATTCATCAAGCGGTGCTAGAGAAAAATCTGTATTTCCATTTCTTTCTCCTATTACTACATAATCTCCAGATACAAATCCTCTTGCAAATGCAATGTCGAAATCATCATTCGGTGGTAAATTTGCACCAGCATCATAGTATAGGAATTGCATAAGATCAGGACTATTTGCCATATCTGCTAAAGCACTATCAAATCCTGGATCTGTAGCATCAATGAAATTTCCTTCCTCATAAATACCAACACCCATTACAGTAGGGTCGAAGTTGTTATTTCTTACAATGTTTCCTACATCATATGGAAATAATTGTGTTGTTCCATTAATTTCTATGTAAATTAAATCAACAGCAGTAAGTGCAACAGTATTTACAGTTGTTCCAGCTGTTTGTGTTGTTGTAGTTCCGTCATGTGTGAATTGTATTTCAGTAATCGGCTCATGATTCAGACCCATAACTACATCTACAATTTGAGAATGTACTTGTGAAAATAATATACAAAGTAATCCCAATGAAAATAGTGACTTCTTATTCATTTTAAATATTTGCTTGTAAAGTTTAGTTACCGTATTGCAGGTTTTATATATTAAGATATTTTATCATGCATAAAATTATGATAATAAATGATTTAATATGAATTATTGCCAAAATTTAACATTTAGGGCGGTTTGAATGCTTGATTTTTTGGTATAAAAAGTAATTGTTTGCTTTTTGACTATTCCCAATTATTATTTTTAAACTGGTAAGAATTTTTAGTGTAGTGTTGTTTATATTTTTTAATAATTGAGATTCCCGACAATAGGCTGTAATTTAGCAAGCAATATTTAAAATAGAGTTTATATTTATGCTTGATAAAAATAAGATCATGCGACAAATCATTTTTTTCTTCTTTCTATTAACTGTAAATTTTTCAATTGGACAAGTTACATTAAGTGCTGACGGTCCAGGTGATACTTATGAACTTATAACCTCTGTGTTAGCGCCAGGTGAAAACCCTATTGAAGTCCCCGATTGTAATCATGAAGATTTTGGTGTGCATATAGATGAAGTTTTTGATGAAGACTTGAATGACTTTGCCTTTCGATTTATTATTCATGTTACACCCGATGATGATCGATGTATTAATTTTGATAGACAAAGAAATGAAATAAAAACTTATGGTAGTTCTCCCACTAATCTACTTGGCATCGAAGGAGAGAAAGTTGAGTATAAATGGAAATTTAAATTACCTGAAGGTTTTCAATCATCAGGTAGTTTCACCCACATTCATCAAATAAAAGCTGTAGGAGGTGATTTTGCTGGTTTACCTATATACACTTTGACTACCCGAGAAAGTAGCCCGGATAGACTAGAACTTCGTTATGCTAATACTGGTGGACAAGAAACTCTTGATCAAACAGATCTCGCACCTTTTATAGGAGAATGGGTAGATGTAACAGAAGTAATAACCTACGGTGACTTCGGTACATATGAGC
>CAZMKA010000131.1:2173-10037 GCA_964566605.1 uncultured Saprospiraceae bacterium
GCTATCTATGATTCGGATGAGCGACGGGGTTGAATTATTCAGTTACAATGATTTATTCATTGATAACTGGAGACCAGGTACCGAATTTGTTAGACCTAAATGGGGGATTTATAGAAGTTTGAATGACGCTGATGCTTTGCGCGACGAAGAAGTATTGTTCAATGATTTTAGTATTCTTGAACTAGTATCTCCCATAAAGCAAACCTCACTAGATTTAGATGTAGTCATTGTAAATCCTTTAGATAGTAGTTTAAATATCCAACAAATACCTAGTATAATAAACAGAATTCAGGTATTTGATATTAACGGCAATGTTCTTATCGATGAAAAAACTATAAATAGAAATCAGGTGAATTTTGATATTTCTACATTTACATCAGGTATGTATATCGTGCTTTTGATGTCCGAAAAAGGGGTTTATTCAAAATTAGTTGTAAAGCACTAAATAGTTAATTTAATATCATTGCGGAGGTCGAAATAAAATATATTTAATATATATAGATATTTTATATATGTTGATCATTTACTTATATTTGTTTTTTTAAAATATAAGATATGATGAAGCAACTATTCTCTTGCCTTGTAATTTTGTTGGCAATTTCACTTTTTTCTTGTAATTCTTCCACAACAGTTAATCCTAGTGCTGCAAAAGTAGATCTCAGTTTATATACTACCGAAAAGGTGCCAGGGACAAATTGGACCAAGGTTACTAGAAATCATTCTTCAGGTGAATTATATGAAGAAGGATTTGTTGAAAATGGTTATAAAGTTGGTACTTGGATTACTTATTTCCCACAAGAAGGTTACACTGAAACAATAACTTCTTATCTTAATGGAGTTTTCACTGGTCCTTTTCTTGAATTTGATCAACGTGGGAGAATGGCTAAACAAGCGAATTATGTTAATAATCAACTCGATGGTCTTTATGGTGAATTTAAAGCAGGTAGGCCTGTAAAACAAATCATGTATAAAGAAGGAGCCATTAATGGCTTTTTTAAAGAATATAACAGTAGATCTGAATTAATAAAACAAACGAGTTACAAAAATAATGTGCTTGATGGCCCTATGCAACATTTCAACGATGAAGGAAAAGTTGTATTGGAATATATTTATAAAAATGGTGAGAAAATTAGCGGGGGAATAATAGAATAATATGAAATTAAAATTTCCTCTTTCACCACGACCAGAGCATACATTAACGTTCCACTCCATTGAATTCAAGCGATTAGTCCTCATAGATTTCGTAATGGAATCCTTACTTCAAGGTAATTCTATTTTAATTACTTATGATGATGACATTCAACTTCAAGGGCTTGAAGAATTCATTGATTTAAAAGTTAATGATAAGACTGATTTTCAACATCAATTGTTTACTCATTTAACCACTGTTAAGAGGCATGTTAATGATGTTATAAATTGTAGTAAGTTAACTAAAAGACCTATTTTTGGTAAACAACATTTCTGGGAATTAGCAGATTTATATTTCAACAATTTCCCCAATCAAAAACCTGATTTTTCTGTTTCTGATTTCCCTATTCAACACATTAATTCTGATTTTTATAAAACATTAAAAACTAAAGTTAACAAAGCGAGTGAATTGTTAACAGATGAGGTAAAATACCTTTTGAAAACTTCTGTGGTTAAGCAATCTGCATTTATAGACAGCAATGATAGTGAGAATGTTGCAATCAAATATATCGAAACTTTTACGCAACGAGCTCAAGAAATTAATCAAAGAATAAATACCTTCTTTTCAACATATAGGTCCTCTAGATATCTGCCTTTTGAAGAGCTTTTAGGTAAAGTTAAAGATAGCTGTGAACAATGGAAAGAGATGCTTTTAAATTTTGGACTTGAGCCCAAAATTTCTTTTACCAAAGAACTAAGAGATGGCTTGATGCAACTGAGAGATTTATGTGAAGAAAGGGCCGCAGTTCAAGAAGATTTAAACTTAAAATACACTGAAGAATTAATCACTAAATTCGAACATTCATTTCAAAAGAAAATTGAACAAGAGTTTAAGATGCTTAATTTCCGAAATGCTAATGATGGACAGTTGATTGATATTAATTTGGATATTATAAACCTCATTAAAAACATCAATGATAGTCAACTTTTTAAAGAGACATTTTCTATTAATTCGTTATCGCTGAAGTTGTCAAGTGAAGCTCTTGAAAACCTTTTACACAAGTTGAATTGTGGATTTTATGAGTTAAATAAATCGGGAGCTTTTGCAAAATGGATGCATTTTTACCAAAAATTGGATGTTATTGAAGCTCAGTTCATTAAAGAGATTATGAAGCTTCCTATTAAAAAATGGCAAGCTATATTTGATCAATGGTTTCTCTATAAACTGTTAGTGAAAAATGGGCTAAATGACCAATTAAACATCTTTGAAAAATTAGAAGAAATAGACAACGCTTGGGAACAAATTCGTTTTGATTTTTCGAACATTGCATCAGATATTATGCAATCGAATACATCTAGCTTACGTTTTTGCAAGTTAGATCAATTGGCATCACATAAAGCGGATTGCTTGGTTAATTTATCACACACTGGACAGAATTTAGTTGAACAGAATTCGAATAATTTTGGATATATTTTGGGCTTAAAGCCCAAAAAGAAAAATGAAGATAATGCACAAACTCAACTTCATGAATCCATGTTAGCTACATATGAAATGGAGGATGAGCTCGATGCTGCTTTACAAAATAGTAAGTTATTAGCAGCCTATTTTTTAGAAGCATCCGAAAGGACAGATTTGTTTCTTGCTCCTGATTCCAATATCATCATTGATAGCGCTTTTAGTGACTTGAAAATTATATTAAGCGATTTCGTAAAAGGAGCAAAATACATCAAAAGAAGAGAAAATGCCTTTAAATTATACACTGAATTTTTCTTGAATCAATCATCAACAGCATATTACTTTTATGATCAAAGCGCACTGATTTTTGAAACAGAGGAAGATGTTTACAGACATATTTCGAAGATTAAAGCGCTCCAAGTAGCAGGATATTATACAATATCGGTTGATCGAAGTAGGTTTTATGATAAAGCATACATGGAAACTATCATAAATCCGCAAATAGATTCAGCTAATGCATGATATCATCGCTTATGTCCCTTTTCTTGATATTAATGAGCGTAATGGTAAGAAATATATCAGTTGCACTATAAGAAAAAAGGAGTTGGTGCTTCAGCCTGAAGAGCTAGTGAGACAAGCTTATATAGTATACTTGATAGAAGGTTTATCATATAGCAAAATGAAGATTGCTGTAGAAAAAGGTGTTAAAGTCAATGGTCTGCAGAAACGATTCGACATCATGGTTTATGACAAGCATCTTGACCCTTTTATTTTAGTTGAATGTAAATCCATGTTTGTAGAATTGACACAAGATGTTTTAGAACAGGTAAGTCAATATAATTTATCGTTTAATGTGCCTTATATGGTTGTTACAAATGGTAAAATCCAACATGTTTTCAAGATGAATAATGATAAAACGGCATACGAAAAGATTGATCATTTACCGAATAAAGAAGAAATATGACATTGTACGAAGAGTTAGGTGACGAACAATTGAAAAAAATGGTCGATACATTTTACAATAAAGTTTTAGCAGATGAAAGGATTGCTGATTTATTTCAGTCGGACTTAAAGCTAATTAAGTCAAAGCAGTTTATGTTTTTAAGTCAGTTTTTAGGTGGGCCGGGACGCTACACTGCCGAGTATGGTCACCCTAGAATGCGGATGCGTCATATGCCACATGCAATCACGCCTTCAGCTGCGATAGCGTGGCTTGAAAACATGAAATCTAGTATCTATTCACTTGATATTTCCGAGGATTTGAAAGACAGATTATATGTTCGATTTCCACATGTTGCCGCACATATGGTCAATAGAAACGACACATAACGCTCTCATTAATTCTCTTTACAAAGAAGTCGTTTTAAGCGGATTTATTTTGGGCTCGAGCCCAAAACAAAAAAAAGGTTTACAACTTAATATCAACTAATAACACCAAGTTTTTTACCAATCTTTGCGAATGCATTTATTGCCTTATCCAAGTGCTCTTTTTCATGCCCAGCACTCAATTGAACTCTGATTCTTGCTTGTTCTTTGGGAACCACAGGATAAAAGAATCCTATGACATAAATACCTTCTTCTAATAGATCAGTCGCCATCTGTTGAGCTAATTTTGCATCGTAAAGCATAACTGGCACAATAGGGTGTTCTCCAGGAATGATGTCAAAACCATGTTCAGTCATCTTCGTTCGGAAATACTTTGCATTCTCTTCTAGTTTATCTCTTAAAACTGTGCTTTTGCTTAAAACATCAAGAACGGTTATTGAAGCTCCCACTATTGCTGGTGCCAATGTATTACTGAATAAATATGGACGAGAACGCTGACGTAAAATTTCCACAATTGGTTTGCTTGCAGCAGTAAATCCACCACTTGCTCCACCAAGCGCTTTACCAAATGTTCCTGTGATAATATCAACACGTCCCATGGCATTTTTATACTCGTGTGTTCCTCTTCCTGTCTTACCTACAAATCCCGTAGAATGACATTCATCAACCATTACCATCGCATTATATTTGTCAGCTAGGTCACATATTTTATCAATTTGGGCAATTGTCCCATCCATAGAAAAAACACCATCAGTAGCAATCATAATTCTTCTTGCACCGTTTTCTTTTGCCACTTTTAGTTGCTCTTCCAAAGCCTGCATATCGTTTGTTTTATATCGATATCTAGCAGCTTTGCAAAGACGTATCCCATCTATAATGGAAGCATGGTTCAAGGCGTCACTTACAATGGCATCTTCTTTCGAAAGAAGTGGTTCAAATAAACCTCCATTGGCATCAAATGCTGCAGCGTATAGAATAGCATCTTCCATTCCAAGAAATGCAGAAATTTTCTTTTCAAGCTCTTTATGGATGTTTTGAGTTCCACAAATAAAACGTACTGAAGACATACCGAAACCATGTGTATCAATAGCATCTTTCGCAGCTTGGATTACATCAGGATGAGAAGATAACCCAAGATAATTATTAGCACAGAAATTTAAAACTTCGCCTGCTTCGTTGGTAGCTATTTCGGCAGATTGCGGTGATGTAATAATTCTTTCTCTTTTGAATAATCCCGACTGATCAATTTCTTTTAATTCAGCTTCTAAGGCTTTGTTTATATCTTGGTTCATTTCAGTTTATTTATCATTTCTTCTACCATTTTTGGTAGATTAAATTCGTGTTTCCAGTTCCAATCTTTTCGAGCTAAAGAATCGTCAATACTTTCAGTCCAACTCTCAGCAATTTTTTGACGGAAGTCAGGTTTGTAATTTATTTTAAAATCAGGATAATGCTTTTTAATTTCATTGTAAATTTCAGCTGGTGAAAAAGACATTGCTGCTAAATTGTAACTAGAGCGCAAAGAAATTTGTTCACTTGGAGCTTCCATTATTTCTATAGTGGCTCTTATGGCGTCTTGAATATACATCATAGGTAGAGTAGTGTCCTTATCTAAAAAGCAATTATAAGTTTCACCCTTTATAGCAGAATGGAAAATTTCAACAGCATAATCAGTTGTGCCACCTTCAGGAATACTTTGATATCCTATAATTCCAGGGTATCGTACTGAACGAATATCAAGTCCATATCTTTTAAAGAAATAATTACACCATAATTCTCCTGTCACTTTACTTATTCCATATACTGTTTCAGGTAAAAGAGGAACGTGTTGTTCAGTATTAGTTTGAGGTGTGGTTTGCCCAAAAACAGCAATTGTACTTGGGAAGAAAAAACGTTGGATACCATTTTCTTTGCTTACGGAAAGTAATTTAAGGAGAGCGTTTAGATTAACATCCCATGTTTTCTTTGGGTCCCATTCTCCGTTAGCGGAAAGCATAGCTGCAAGATGATATACCTGCGTAATTTTATAGTCATGAATAATTTCAATGACTCTTCCTTTATTGGTAATGTCTAAAAATTCAAAAGGTGCGTTATCAAAGTCGGGTCTTCTTATGTCTGTAGCAAGAACATTAGCTTTACCATATATTTTCCTGAGTTCTTTTGCGAGCACTCTACCTAATTGACCATTTGCGCCAGTGATAAGAATTTTTTGTGTTTCCATTTTGATTAATTAAGATGAGGTGGAAATTACGTTAAATGTGCCAATGTCGTAAAGATTGGCAATAGTTGTACAAACAACTATAAACCAATGTTAATTTAATGTTAACTTTTTTCGTCTTAAGTCTTGACTCTTACATTTATTATAATTATCTTGTAGGCAGCAAAAATCAAAAATCAAGAATCTATTCAATTGTCCCGTTGAATGGAGGAATTAACATTTTTATTTAACAAGTTATTTAACAATTTAAATTTACTATGATTAAAAATCTCTTACTACTATTTGTAGGCTTATTAGCTATGTCTACGATTAACGCACAAAGAAATTGTGGATCAATGGATATTCTTCAAGAACAATTAGAACAAGATCCTAAGCGTCAATCAAAAATGGATGCCATTGAAAAAGCTACTGAAAGTTTTATAAGCGCTCAGAACAAAGCGGTTACCGGTATAGTAACTATTCCTGTAGTTGTACACGTTGTTTACAATGGTTCAGCTCAAAACATTTCTACTGCTCAAATTAATTCTCAAATTCAAATCTTAAACGATGATTTTAGAAGAATGAATTCTGATGCAGATGGTACTTGGCCTCAAGCAATTGATTCAGAAATTGAGTTTTGTATGGCTTCTGTTGATCCGAATGGGAATGCAACATCAGGTATCACAAGAACTTCAACATCTGTAAATGGTTTTGGAACTAATGATGCTGTAAAGTTTAGCTCTTCAGGAGGAATTAATGCATGGCCTGCATCTGATTACTTAAATATTTGGGTTTGTAACATTGGAGGTGGAATCTTAGGATACGCTCAGTTTCCAGGAGGAAATCCTGCTACGGATGGTGTTGTAAATGATTACAGATATTTTGGAAATCAAGGTACTGCAACTGCACCATTTGACCTAGGGCGAACAATGACCCACGAAGTAGGACACTACTTGAATTTACGTCACATATGGGGAGACGGTAACTGTAATGCAGATGATTTTGTGTCAGATACTCCGACTTCAGATGCTCCAAACTACGGATGTAGTACTGGACACGTTTCTTGTAGTTCTACAGATATGGTTCAGAATTACATGGATTATTCTGATGATGCGTGTATGAATCTTTATACATCAGGTCAAAAGACAAGAATGAGAGCATTATTTGATACAGGCGGAGCAAGAGTTTCATTATTGAACTCACCTGCTTGTGGAAATGCACCTGCACCAACATGTACTGATGGAATCAAAAATGGAGACGAAACTGGAGTTGATTGTGGAGGATCTAATTGTGCACCTTGTAACACAAATTGTACAACAGTAACTGTTTCTATTACTTTAGATAATTATCCAGAAGAAACATCTTGGACAATTAAGAATTCTAGTGGATCAACTGTTGCAAGTGGAGGAACATATGGTTCTCAACCTGATGGATCAACTGTAACAATAAATGAATGTTTATCTGATGGATGTTATGATTTTACAATAAATGACGCATACGGTGACGGAATATGTTGTTCTTATGGACAAGGTTCATATACTGTAACAACGGGTGGATCTACTGTTGCTTCAGGAGGAGCTTTCGGTTCAAGTGAAACAACTAATTTCTGTATAGGTGGTGGTCCTGCTCCAACATGTAATGATGGCGTTCAGAATGGAAATGAAACAGGCGTTGACTGTGGAGGTCCTGATTGTGCTGCTTGTCCAACATGTAATGATGGCGTTCAGAACGGAAATGAAACAGGCGTTGACTGTGGA
>CAZMKA010000132.1:0-9951 GCA_964566605.1 uncultured Saprospiraceae bacterium
ACGGTCTTGCATTCGAAGCTTTAGTTTATAAAGATCAGTTTTTATTAAATATCAATAATGTTAGTTATGCTAGCTCTATTACTTTATTAAATGCTATAGAAAGTCGAAACTACAATTCAAAAGAAAATGTATTACTAACTGAGGCTAGGACGTATGATTTAATAGGAAGTGTAAATGAATCTGAATACTTAATTGATAATTTCGGTTTTATTCAAAGTAAAGAACTAGCTAAAGGAAATAAGACTTCCATTTATGCTAATATTATCCATATGTCGAATCATTCGAGTCTTAATTCTAACAGACTTGAAACTCGATTCATGCTAAACGAATCGGATTGTTTGAAAACAAGAGACTTACTATGTGGTAAAGTTAAAGCGAACTTACTTGTTTTAGCAGGCTGTGAAACTGGACTTGGTGAGGAGATTGAAGCAGAAGGAATATTTGGATTATCTAGATCAGCATTTATATCAGGATCAAAAGCTGTGATCAGTTCATATCATAAAATCAATGATGAAGCCTCTCATGAAATTATGAATTACTTTTATGATTATTTAAATAAAGGCTTGACAACAACAGTTGCTTTGACCAATGCCAAAAAGAAATATATAGAAGAACAGAGTATCTTTTATAGTCATCCATATTATTGGAGTGGGATAGTGCTTGAAGGAAGTTATAAGATGAAACCCTTAGAGCGATATCCAAGAATAGCCTCATTATTTGCATTTATGAACTAATTAAACGAATCTTTATCGTAAATGCTAACTATTCTTATTTCTCTTTTTCAAAAAGAAATAGATAAGTCCTAGAATCAAGAATCCGAATGCACCAATCATCCAATATGGGATTCCATTTATAGAGGAAGTATGTGAATGTGTTACTTCAAATGTAAGTGTTGCCCACTTTGACTGATGAGTTAATTCTGTGTCATTCTTTAACTCTTCCATGTAAATGGTTCTTAGGTAGTAAATGCCATCAGAAGGTAGTGATACTTTTATGATTCCATCAGCATTGGTACGAAGCTTTTGACCACTTGTATGGCTATGACCATCATCTTCATTATGTGAATGTGAATGTGAATGTGAATGTGAATGTGAATGGTCATGATGGGAATGCCCATGTCCGGAGCTGATATAATCAGCATATACGAGCTGTTCTGCAAGTGGCGAGCCTTCTAAAAATAATTGCACATTGATTGTGTCTCCTGTGAAAACATTATATGGATTCTGAAGAGGAACAAACTCTATGGGATATCCTAGAACAGTTTTCCAATCATCAGTTTTTGTGTTTCCAACTTGATATATAGCTTTTACATGCTTTTGATAACTTTCAACCGCATCAAGATTTAAGGTTCCATGTTTTTTCCTTTTTTCTAGAATATCCAAAACCCCATCGTGTTCTAGATAACTATTAAATTTTTCAGCGGTTAATTCAATGTTTCTTGGTAGAGTGGATACACCTGCTACATAGGTTCCTTCATCACCTACGGAAAAGTTCATATGGGTAATCGTGCTGTCTTGATCTTCCCACTTTTCATCCTTTATTGCTGTTCGCTTTCCTAAACCAACCAATGAAGCATCCAACATTCGATCGCGTGTAATTATATTTTCACTCGTTTCAAATGTGCCATTATACAAGCTTAGTCGTGCTTTCTGTGAAACCTCTAGAAAATAAGCATCCATTTTTAAAAATAGATCGTGACTACTGAGTGAAATAATCAAAAAAAGTAAAAAAAGAGGTGTTGTTATTACTCTCAAGGCGCTACTTACTTTATGATTTCCTTTTTTCATATTTAAAGAACTAAAATAATTTACTTGATTAAATGTATCTCCTTTTCTATAATCATTCGATTTAATTTAGGTAAAAGTACTTTTGAAACTTGTTCGTATTTCTTAAGTTCTACATCAATTAACCCTACTAACTCATCACGGACTGTAATTGCTTGTGAAGTAGGAGGGAAGTCTTCTCCACCCATTTGAGTAAGTGAATTTAAGTGAGCAAGTTTATTTGTTAATTTGATAGGGAAATTGAGTGGATCTTGTCTTGATCTATTTTGGGTTTGATATAAATTCTTTTCTACTTCACTTGATATGGAATCTATTTTTGATACAAGATTTTGAATTTCTTCATCCTCTACATTAGCCAAAAGTTTATTAATTCTATTTCTTGTTGAACGAATATCTTCAATCACTTTATGTGACTCATCAACTTTATCATTAATTGATTTCACGAAGGTATATTGACTTAAAATACCTTCCTTAGTTCCCTCGCTAGTAGGACTCATCATTAAATTGAAATCCTTAATAACCTCAGAGCCATTATGATTCACTACCACTTTATGCTCGCCTGGAACAGATTTGGGGCCACCCAAATTACCCCACCACAAAACCATACCATCAAAATCTCTTGCACCAGGATAAGCTAAATTCCAATTGAACACATTACTACCTTCATCAGGCTTTATTTTAAACTTCTTTTCCGAATGATATGTAGAGTATGTAACGGTATCCAAATTCGGATTAATTATGCTTATTGACAAAGAATCTTTTTTATCGTCCCATTCATTCAAGTAATAGAATAATTCCATTCCGTTAGCTTTATTTTTTCCAGCACCTTTAGGGTTTTTTGATTGATAACCTTTGTATCTATATGCATCAGCAATGTCAAAGAAATTAGTTGATTTTACATTGTTCTTCACGGTCGATTTTAAAAGATCTAAGTAATCATAAATCCATATTCCTCTACCTTGTGTAGCTACAATTAAGTCATTGTCTTTTACTTCAAGATCAGTTACAGGAACGATAGGAAGATTAAACTTAAAAGGGTTCCACATTCTACCGCCATCACTTGAATAATACAAGCCAGTTTCCGTACCTGCATATAAAAAAGATGGATCTTGCTTATCCTCTCTTATAACACGAGTGAAGTGCTCACTGTCTATTCCAGTTGTAATCTTCGACCATGACTTTCCATAATCAGAAGTTTTATACAGGTAAGGCGCAAAATCTCCATTTTTGTAGTTTGTCGCAGCGAGATAAGCAGTTCCTTTTTTATGATTTGATGCTTCTATGGAGTTAATTTGAATCCATTCAGGCAATCCTTTTGGAGTTATTTTGTTCCACGTCTTACAATCATCTTGAGTAATGTAAACAAGTCCATCATCAGTTCCTATCCACATTACACCTTTTTCTAGCGGTGATTCTGCTACAGCGAAAATAGTACAGTAATATTCTACACCTGTATTATCTTTAGTAATGGGACCTCCACTTGAGACTAATTTTGTAGCTTCATTTCGAGTAAGATCATCACTCACAGTTTTCCAAGATTGACCTTCATCTTCAGTGTAATGTACATGATTCGAAAAGGCATATAATCTATTTGGGTTGTGTTTAGAGAATACTATAGGGAAATTCCATTGAAATCGGAATTTCATTCCTTCAGCACCATAACCCATAGGATTGTCAGGCCAAACATTAATTGCACGCGAGCTTCCAGTTCTATGATTTTTTCGAGTAAGAAATCCACCGTAAGATCCTCCATAAACGATTTCATTGTCTTTGGGATCAATTGCAATGTGAGCCGATTCTCCACCAGCTGTACTTTCCCAGTCATCTTCATCTATAGAACCACCGTCACTGCGACTATTGATTCTCACGGTGCTATTATCTTGTTGGGCTGCATAGATACGATATGGAAAATGATTGTCAGTTGTTACTCGGTAGAACTGCGCAGTTGGTTGATTGTAGTATGTTGACCATAGATTTCCGCCATCATACGAAACTTGTGCTCCACCGTCATCACCGATTATTAAACGTTGATTATTATTTGGATCAATCCAAAGATCGTGATGGTCACCATGTGGCGCTCTATTTCCTTCGAATGTTCTACCTCCATCCGTTGATTTATGATAGGAAACATTAACTACATATACTGTATTTTCGTCTTTTGTGTCAGCATAAATACGCGTATAGTACCAAGCTCGCTGACGTAATTTTCTTTCGTCATTCCTTTTTTTCCAAGAGTCTCCACCATCTTCAGATACGTATAATCCGCCTTTGTCATTTTCAATAAGTGCATAAATCTTCTCGGAATTTCCATAAGCAACAGCAACACCACTAATTCCCCAAGTTCCTTTTGGCAAGCCTTTGTTTCCTGTAATTTTAGTCCAGGTCTCACCATAATCAGTACTTTTCCATAAATCACTTCCTTTTCCTCCACTTGAAAGCGAGTAAGGAGTACGTCTTATTTTCCATGTACTTGCAAATAGATTTCTTGGATTATTGGGGTCAATAACTAAATCAACTGCTCCCGCTGAAGCATTAGCAAAGAGAACTTTTTTCCATGTTTTACCTCCGTCTATACTTTTATAAATGCCTCTTTCCTGTGTGTCTTTATATAGATCACCCATTACAGCTGCCCATATAATATCAGCGTTTTCAGGGTGGATTCTGATTCTTGAAATATGTCTTGATTTGGGCAAGCCCATGAAATTCCATGTTTTACCAGCATTTACAGTCTTCCATACTCCATATCCATAACTTACATTTCCTCGCACTGTTTTTTCTCCACCGCCCACGTAAATAACATTGGGGTCACTGGAAGCAACAGCAATCGCACCTATTGAACCACCGAAGTATCCGTCGGAAATATTTCCCCATGATCTTCCACCATCCTCTGTTTTCCATACACCTCCACCAGTTGATCCAAAGTAAAATAAATCATTATTCCCTTCAACACCCGTAACTGCACATGATCTTCCACCTCGATAAGGTCCTATTTCTCTAAATTCTGCTTTGGAAATAAACGTTTCTATTTCTTGAGCAATTGATGAGCTACAAGCAAGACAAATTAATACTAAAAGTTTGCCGATAAATGAAAGAGGAAGTTTCATTGATTATGAGTTTGGTTTCAAAGTGCAATATAGTAAATGAAGAGAAAAAGTTTATTATGAGATAAATAAGAAATAACAGAAATGTTAGATAGAATTTAGGTGTACTAAAGGAAAATTAATAAAGTGACATATTTATTTGCAAATTTGATATAATTTTTGCAGAAGCTCTGTCAGGGCTATAGCCCTGTCAGAGGTGCCATTTTTTTTATAAATCTTCACAAAAAAAAGCCTTAGCTATCAATAAAGAAGGCTAAGGCTCTTTGGGCTTAAAGCCCAAAATATTTTATGATTACTATGTTAAGAAAGGGTAATCTTCCTGTACATAGTTGTTTTCATATAATGCTGAAGGATCAGGATAATTCGATTCATCTGCAAACTTATATGCTTCTTCAATTTCCGCTTTTATAGCATCTTTGATTTTGTCGATTTCTTTCTGAGAAGCAATTTTTTCTTTTACGATTCTATCTTCAATTACGATAACAGGATCTTTTGCTTTATACTCATTCAACTCATCTTTTGTTCTGTATTTCGCTGGATCACTTACTGAGTGACCTTTATATCTATACGTCTTGATTTCTAAGTAGTAAGGTCCTTTTCCAGCTCTTATGTGTTTAGCCGCTTTTAAGAAAGCTTCATGAACTGCAACTGGATCCATTCCATCAACTTGTTCACTTGGCATTTCGAAAGCTGAACCAATTTTATATAAATCTTCTACATTACTAGTTCTCTCTACAGACGTTCCCATTGCATATCCATTGTTCTCACAAATGTAAAGTACAGGAAGTTTCCACGTCATTGCCATGTTGAAAGATTCATACAAAGCGCCTTGTCTTGCAGCTCCGTCACCGAACATTGTTACACAGAAATTATCAGTTCCTCTATATTTTTCAGCGAAACCTATTCCAGTTCCAATAGGAATTTGTGCACCTACAATACCGTTTCCTCCGAAATAATTATGTTCTTTAGAGAAGAAGTGCATAGAACCACCTTTTCCTTTTACACAACCAGTTTCTTTCCCAAATAATTCAGCCATACAGCTGTTCGAAGAAAGTCCACGTGCCAATCCCACACCGTGTTGTCTATAAGCAGTAACAATAGGATCTTCTTTTCTTATACCAGTAACAAGACCAGCACCAATTGCTTCTTGACCAATATAAACGTGACAAAAACCTCTTATTTTCTGCTGGCTGTACGCCAAAAGTGTCTTTTCTTCGAATTTTCGAATTCGATACATAGTTTCAAACCATGTTAACCAAGTCTTTTTTGGGTACTTGGAAGATTTTTTACTACCTCTACTACTTTTCGTAGTCTTTTTCGCTTTTGTTGCTACTTCTGCCATCTTTATTAAGTTTATAACATTTCAAGTTGTAATTTCGCCCTGAAAGAGGGCAAATATGCGAATTTTATAACAATTCTACATTGGATGCAAATAACAAAATTACAAATAGTAAACTTTAAGAACTACGAGAATGTTCAATGTGACTTCCATCCTAAATTTAATTTAATCACTGGGCTGAATGGAGAAGGTAAGACTAACCTTATTGATGCAGTGTATTATTTGGGCTTGACCCGCTCTTACTTTAATCATAATGACACACATAATTTTCGACACGAAACAGATGTCATGCGGATTGCAGGAGTTTTTGATAATGAAGCTAAAAAGCTTGAAATTGCAGCTAAACTAAGAAAGCGAAAGGACAAATCTTTTGAAAAAAATAAAAAGAAATACGATAAATTATCCGAGCATATTGGCTTAATACCCACAGTCATGATCGCTCCCAAAGATCAACAACTTATATACGAAGGCTCTGAAGAACGTCGTCGTTTTCTAAATTCAACAATATCCCAAATTGATAAAACCTACCTTTCACATCTCATGGAATACAATTATGTGCTGAGACAGCGTAATCAATTGTTAAAGGATTATGGAAAGTACCGTCAATTAGATACGTCATTGCTTGACATATATGATAAGAATTTAGTTGGTGCGGGTTCTTATATTTATGAAAAGCGTAAAGAGATTGTAGAGCTTTTAGTTCCAATTTTCAAAGATATGTATGGTAAAATTAGCGGCCACAGTGAGGTGTGCGATATAAAATACAGGTCGAAATTGGCAGAGAAGGGATTCAGTGAATTATTAGCTGAAGCAAGGGAAAAGGATAAAATCATGCAACGAAGTACTGTTGGGGTGCATAAAGATGATTTAAAGTTTTTCAATGAAGAAAATGCAATAAGGTATGTTGGTTCCCAGGGGCAACAAAAGTCTTTTGTACTTGCATTAAAGCTTACACAATATATGCTTTTGAAAAAATTCAAAGAAATGAAGCCTATTGTGCTTTTAGATGATATCTTTGATAAATTAGATGGAAGGCGAGTTATGTATCTTATACAGTTGTTGCAAGAAATCGAAATCGGTCAAGTTTTTATTACAGATACGGAGCTTGATCGACTCAAATTAATTTTTGAGGAACTAAACTATGACTTTGACCTATTTGAAGTAAAGGATAATCTCGTCAATAAAATCGTAATTACAAAGAATGAAGAAACATCATGATCAGCCTATAAATGAAGTCTTAAACGGATTACTTAAGAAAGGTCCATTGAAATCGGGTTATTACGATTCTCAGATTAAAAAGATATGGAGAGAAAAATTAGGTACATTAATACTGAATCATACCTCTTCTATTTATTTTGCAAAAGGGACTATTTATCTTAAAATAAGTTCGGCAGCATTGAGACAAGAATTGTTCATGGGTAAACAAAGTCTGAAGGAACGATTTAATGAAGAACTTGGCGAAAAGATAGTCAATGAGGTCATTCTACAGTAATATTACCCATTCTGTTTTAAGCTAATCTCAAAGCTTAAAAGCTTATTTTGATCAAGATATATTAAAGATTCTTAAAATTTATCTTTCTGCTCGCAGCGAAAATTGTATTAAAGTTGTATTAGATATGAAAGACAATCTTTTTTTATACACTTTATTCAAAAACAATCTTATGAAACAATCAATTTTACTATTTATTCTCTTAGCATGTTTCTCCTTTACGGCTTCTGCCCAATTAACTGAAATGCCCAATTTAATAGCTAATGATATTGAAGGGAATACAGTAAATATTTATGATGATTATTTAGATCAAGGAAAACCAGTTATGGTTCACTTTATGGCTTCGTGGAATCCTTGGGATGAATTTGTTTTTGAATCAGGAGCGTTTCAAGAATTTTATAGTTTGTACGGACCTGATGGATTGGATGTTGTAGGACTTGTAAGTTATGAAATTGATTCCTCGACAAATGATATTGAACTATATGGAAATGGTAATCAGGGTGAATATAATTATGTAGATAATTCAAATTGGCCAATTATAAATGAAGTAGAGCCATTATGGGGTTTGGATACTTTTGGTGTAAATGCAATGCCATCATTCGCATTGATTTGCCCAAATGGGGACGTAACATGTTCTTCAACTTGTAATCCTATGTTTCCTGCTAATATTTTAGCAAATTGGACATATGAGGAAATATTAAATCTTAATGGACTTGTAGATTTTTATGAATTGAATTGTGGAATAGATTTGCCTGATGCTAACATAGCAGGTTATACTACTTTTGATTCCGACAATTGTGATTTGATTTTGGACAATGACATGATTGCAACAAAAGTTGTTTTTGATGATGGAACTGGATCTCCAAGAGTTACATATAGTTATCCAGGAGGTGCATATGAATATACACTACCTGATGGAACATATGATTTAACTTATGAGTCTATTTCTCCATTGTTTGAAATATGTGAGCAAGAGGCTCAGATTACTATAAACGGGGACACATTGACAGATGTAAATGCAATTTTTGATCCTATAATAGATTGTCCTGCAATATATATGGAAGTTGTTCCATGGATAACTAGACCGTGTGAAGTGCCTAGTTATTTTGCAGCAGCTGTTTGTAATGGAGGGCCAATTCCATACAATGGTGGGACATATACTCTTCAACTTGAACCAGGAGCAACTATAGATACTATTGTACCTATGATTAATTATAACTATGACAGTGTGACTGGAGTATTTACTGCAGATGTAGATACACTAGAAGCTTTTGATTGTTTCTATTTCTATTTTTTATATGAGAATCCATGTAGTGTAGAAGCAGGAGATACATTATGCTTTTCTTCTTTCATTGATTTAAGTGGAATTGATGCTGCTTGTCAAGTATATAATCAAGGACAAGTAGATGTTTGTATAGAAGTAACAGGATCTTATGATCCAAATGATAAAACAGGATTAACGAGAGGTGAGACTGAGAATAATTATATTGAAGCTGGAACAGAATTAGAGTATTTGATTCGATTCCAAAACACAGGTTCTGATACTGCATTCACAGTAAGAATAGAAGATCAATTATCGGATCAATTTGAAGTAACAAGTGTAAGACCAATTCTTGCAAGTCATGATTATAAAATGTCTATTGAAGAAGGGCAAATAGAGTTTTTATTCGAGGATATACTATTAGTAGATAGTTTCAAGAATGAACCTGAATCTCATGGATTTGTAAAGTTTGCAGTTACTTTAAAAGATGATTTAGCTCCCTCTGAAGAAATATTTAACTCTGCAGCAATTTACTTTGATGCGAACGATCCTATAATTACGAATAACTTTAAATATACGATATTCCCTATAGATTTTGTAGAGGAAATTGAATTGAAATCACTTGCTGTATTCCCTAATCCAGCTAATGAGATGATACAATTATCAACGGATATGTTAGGTGATAAAAAAGTTACGATACTAAACGTAGATGGAAGAGTTACTAATGTAACGACTATGTTTGAAGGTGATAAAGCAAACGTTGATATCAGTAGACTTATTCCTGGAATATATTTCATACAAATTGAGAATGAGGTAGGAGAGAAGTCGGAAGTAAAAAGAGTTGTTAAGTTATAAGCTTAAAAGATTAATAAACTAAATAAATAAGGGTTTCAAGCGGATGTTTGAAGCCCTTTTTTATTGTAAGTAGGCATATTCATAAGTGCCCTAAAATGTTGTTTATAAGCTAATTAAGTATT
>CAZMKA010000133.1:0-3959 GCA_964566605.1 uncultured Saprospiraceae bacterium
CTCTGTTCGGCAAACTAAAATGTCAGCTTTAATACCACTTTCCATTAATGTTTTTACAGAATGTTGCGTTGGCTTGGTTTTTAACTCCCCTGCTGCAGATAAATAAGGCACTAAAGTTAAGTGTATTACAATACCATTATTGTCACCAAGTTCCCAAAGTAATTGTCTAACAGCTTCAATATAGGGTAGTGATTCAATATCACCTGCTGTTCCTCCTATCTCAGTAATCACTATATCGAAATCGCCATTATCACCTAAAAGGTGCATTCTGTTTTTGATCTCATCAGTAATGTGAGGTATAACCTGCACTGTTTTACCTAAGTATTCACCTTTTCTTTCTTTTTCTATAACCGTTTGGTAGATTCTTCCCGTTGTTACATTATTGGCTTGAGAAGTGGGAGTGTTTAAAAATCTTTCATAATGTCCTAAATCCAAGTCAGTTTCAGCTCCATCATCTGTAACATAGCATTCACCATGTTCATATGGATTAAGAGTTCCAGGATCTACATTAATATATGGATCGAATTTCTGAATGGTAACTTTAAAACCTCTTGATTGAAGAAGTTTTGCGAGTGAGGCAGCGATAATTCCTTTTCCCAATGATGAAGTAACGCCTCCCGTAACGAATATGTATTTAGCCATTTTTCCTTTTTACATTACGGGACACAAAGGTAACACAACTTAACTAATTGGCAAGTAAAATTGATTTTTCATTCGGATGTTTTTTATTCTTTTTTGGGCTTAAGCCCAAAATTTGTCTTTAATATATTTTGTGCTATAAGATTGAAAATAAAGAGTTTGAAAAGTTTATCGGCAAAAGGCATTAAATTTTTTCATTATAACATTTTGTAAATTGAAAACATTATCTAATTTTGTGCCCCGATTGGTTCTACGATCCACTCAAATGGAGGAGTGGCAGAGCTGGTTTAATGCACTGGTCTTGAAAACCAGCGTGCGTGAAAGCGCACCGGGGGTTCGAATCCCTCCTCCTCCGCACTTCTTTAATCCTTTCTTTAAGTAACATTAGAGAAAGGATTTTTTATTTTTCGTACTTTTGAAACTAATGATGAATCTTAATACTTTTCTTACGTTTGTTATATTGCTTTTGTTCTCATTATCATTAAATGGACAAAGTAAGAAGAATATGCACAGCTATTCAATTGTAGGAAATGGTATAATAAATCCTGGATTTTCTTATAAAATAGGAAGTGAAGCTAATGCAGATACTCCACTATTAAGCTTAGCCGCTCCCAGAAGTCAATCATATTATCCAAGTATTGAATTCACTTTATATTGGGATCCTTTATCTCACTTAGGATTTCAAAATAATTACAACCTTGAATACGATATTCTGTTATTTAAGAATATATATATTGACTATGGTATGGGTGTTGGATTCCAAACAAATTTCACTACTGACAACTATGTCGTTGATGAAAACTTCGAAGTATCTAAAAGAGCACTTAATGCTCATATATATGGTACAGCGAGTCTTTTTGTAGGGTTTAGGGTTAAAAATAAAATTATTGATAGAAGTACATTTTTTAGAACTAGTATGTTCTTTCTAACTCCTTATCATGGAAGAGTGCTTCCTTCATTATTTATTTCAGCAGGTAAAACATTCTAAATGAGATATATAGTAATATGTTTTCTTCTTAGTTTTCTATGTTTCGCATGTCAAAACAATTCAGGAGATGAGACAGTAGATCTTCTGCATGTTGTAAGAGAGGGTGCAAGCATTCCTGCTTATGTATATGGTAATACAGACAGTGAAACATTCCTTATAATTCTACATGGTGGACCTGGAGGAAATGGATTTGAATATAAAACAGGTGTATTTTCAGATGAATTAGAAAGCAGTTATGCTGTGGTTTACACAGATCAACGTGGACAAGGAATGAGTCAATCTAGTATCAACCCTCCGGTTAATTCACTGGATTTAATGACAGAAGATGTATATGCTTTAGCCCTCACTTTAAGAGAAAAGTATGGAGATGATATTACTTTGTTTTTAATGGGACATAGTTGGGGTGGATTATTAGGAACTTCAGTAATGATTGATGAACAATTTGCTTCTCAATTTAGTGGATGGATCGAAGTTGCTGGGGCGCATGATTTTCCTGGTCTTTATGTAAACGCACATTTCTTAATCGATTCTCTTTGTAATAATATGATTTCTCAGAATATCAGTCAAGCTGTATATACAGATTTCTTAGAAAGATTAGACGAGGTAGGACCCAATGATGTTACATTAGAAAACTTTTCGGTTATAAATGGTTTAGCATTTGAAGTGGAAGCGCAATTATTGGATGATGAAATTATACGACTGGGCGATGTTGCTAATTTAACTGACTATTTCAGATATCAGTTTTTTGTAAATAACTACATTACATCATTAAGTGCTGGATCTAATACCAATACAGAGCTATTCGCCAACGATCTCTTTGAAACAAATCTTACTCCTCAATTAAACCAAATCAATACGCCAACACTTCTTTTGTGGGGAGCTTATGATATGGTCGTTCCTTATCAACTAGGTCAATCTGCACTTGCAGAAATAGGAACTACTGAAAAAGAACTCATAATTTTCGATAGAAGCGGTCATTCTCCTATGGACAATGAGACTGCTTTATTTACAGATATTGTTATTGATTTCATAGAACGATATAAATAAGTATGAGTAAATTTCCCATTTTCGATGTAAGACAAGGTACTTCAGCAGTAAATAAACATCTCTTCTTTAATTCTGCAGGATCATCATTACCCTCAGATAAATCTATTAATATCATTAAAGATTATATTGATAAAGAAGCTGTGATTGGTGGATATGACTTGATGGCTAAAGAACATGATGCATTTCAAGAATTTTATTCTGAAGTCGCAAAATTAATAAAAGCTAAAAGTCATAATATTGCGTTTGCAACTTCTGCAACTTCAGCTTTTTCTCAAGCTTTATATTCTATTAATTGGGTTAGTGGAGATGTTATTCTTACTAGCAAGTTAGAATATGCTTCAAATATTTTATCAATTCTAAGAATTAAGGAAAGATACGGTATAGAAATTCAATATGTTGACTGTCAAGATGATGGATTGATTGATATGAATGCTTTGGAAAGTTCATTAAAAAAATATCAACCAAAAGCATTTTTATTAACTCATATTCCTACTAATACAGGCGTAATTCAAGATGCGAAAACAGCTGGAGCTTTATGTAAGGAATATGACTGTATTTACATATTGGATGCATGTCAATCTATAGGTCAATTGAATGTTGATGTTAACCTTTTACAGTGTGATTTTCTTTCTGTAACAGGAAGGAAGTTTTTAAGAGGGCCAAGAGGATCAGGTTTTTTATTTGTGTCGGACAAAATAATTAGTCAAAATTCAGCTCCGATATGCATTGATTTAGCAGGAGCAAATTGGACGAGCGCGAATTCCTATGAATTTCATAACAACGCAAGAAGATGGGAGTTGTGGGAGAAAAATTATAGCACTCTTTTGGGTTTAACCCAAAGTATTCGTGAGATTAATGATTTAGGCATTGAAAATATTGAGCAATACAACAATAAATTGCAAACATATTTCAGAAGTGTTCTTCAATCAATTGATGGCATTCATTTAGTCGAAGAAAGCGATTCTAATTGTTGTATCATAACATGGAGATATAAAAATGCTAGTAGATCAGAATTGTCTGAAATTCTCAATAAATGCGAAGTGATCTACAGTATGGCAATGAAAGAAAGTGCTTTAGTTGATATGAATAAAAAAGGTATTGACTGGGCTGTTCGTTTTTCACCACATTACTTTAATACTGAATCAGAAATTGATGTATTTAAAGAAAGGTTTCTAGAAAAGGCAGGTTAAAATTATACATTTTTAATGCTTGGAGTATCGGTTTCCTAGAGGATTATATCATCAAAAATATCCACTAGATTTTATCTATTTGTTTATGCAATTAT
>CAZMKA010000133.1:3977-4873 GCA_964566605.1 uncultured Saprospiraceae bacterium
CCATCTTTTTAACTAACTTTCAGGCAAAACAAAGAGACGAATGAATTTAAATAGAATTGCTAGTTTACTTGATTATTCTCAACTTAATCAAGAACCAACTGAACAGATAAGTCATTATAAAAAGTTAAATCTTGAAGAGGCATATGCAATTCAATCTATTCTCATCAGTAAAAGATTAATAAGAGGACACCGATTTCAAGGTGTAAAGATGGGATTTACAAGCAAGGCTAAAATGAAGCAAATGAACGTCAACGATTTGATTTGGGGCGTTTTAACTTCTGACATGGAATATAAAAATGGAGGAGATGTAAATCTAAGAAGATTTATACATCCTCGTATAGAACCTGAAATAGCATTTCTTCTTAAAAAAGATATCGATGATAATTACTCTGAATCTACAATGAAAGAGTACGTAGAATCGGTAAGTTCTGCTCTAGAAATAATTGATAGTAGATATGAAAATTTTAAATTCAGTTTAGAAGATGTAATAGCTGATAATTGTAGCTCAGCTGGATATATTTTAGGTGAGTGGCAAGATGTAGAAACTGATATTAGTAATATTAGCTTGGGTTTATATGAAGATGGAAAAATGATTCATGAAGGTAAGAGTAGTAATATTTTGGATAATCCATGGAATTCATTTCAAGAGTCAGTAAGAATAGCGGGAATTTATGGGCATTCACATAAAAAAGGTGATATTGTACTCGCTGGTGCAGCTACTGCTGCTCATTTCATGAAAGCTAATTGTACCTATGAATGGAAAGGAGATAATTTGTCTACAGTAAAGATAAACGCCATATAATATGATCGAAATTCAAAATTTCATAAATGGTGAATGGCAAGATGCTAATTCTAGCAAAAAGATGGATGTTGTAAATCCTTCCAAAGGAGAAAAG
>CAZMKA010000133.1:4883-9797 GCA_964566605.1 uncultured Saprospiraceae bacterium
ATGCTAACCTAAGTTATAGCGACGCATCCGATGTAAAGATGGCAATCAATGCAGCACAGAAAGCGTATCCATCTTGGAAAAGTACACCACTTGAAAAACGAGTTTCATTGATGATGCGTTTAGCGGACTTAATCGATGAAAATGCTGATGAATTAGCCAAAGCCGAATCTTTAGATAATGGAAAGCCGTTAAAATTAGCACAACGAGTTGACATTCCACGAGCATCAGCAAATATTAGATTTTACGCACACGCAATCACACATTTTCATGGAGATAGCTTCATGATGGACGATGGAAGTGTTAACTATACTAGCTATGAATCCCTTGGGGTTGTGACTTGTATATCCCCTTGGAATTTGCCGCTTTACTTATTTACATGGAAAATAGCACCTGCATTAGCAACCGGTAATACTATAATCGCAAAACCTAGCGAGGTTACTCCTTATACTGCTTACTTATTCGGAAAGCTATTTAAAGAGGCTGGTTTCCCTGATGGAGTATTGAATATAATAAATGGTATTGGTACAGAAGTAGGTGAAGAGTTAGTGAAAAACCCACTAGTTAAAGCTGTTTCATTTACAGGTAGTACGAGAACAGGGAAAATTATTAGCGAATCTGTTGCAGGGGAATTCAAGAAGGTGTCCTTGGAAATGGGAGGTAAAAATCCTAATGTTATTCTAGCAGATTGTGATTATGAAAAGATGTTGGCAACTACCATTCATTCTTCTTTCAGTAACCAAGGACAAATCTGTCTATGTGGCTCTAGAATTTTAATTGAAAAATCTATCTATGATAAATTTATAAAAGACTTTGTTGCAAAAACCAACAAGCTGATTGTAGGCCCACCGAATAATCCCGACAGTAAAATTGGTGCAATTGTTAGTGAAGAACACTACAATAAAATATTGAAGCACATAGAAATTGCCAAAAATGAAGGAGGAGAAATTCTCTGTGGAGGAAAGGCTGTAATGCTGGAAGGCGAATATTCAAATGGTTATTACATAGCTCCAACAATTATTGTAAATTTGAATCAATCGTGTAGAACGAATCAAGAAGAAATTTTTGGGCCAGTAGTAACCGTTGAAACTTTTGAGAGTGTGGAAGAAGCCTTAACTAAAGCTAACGGCACAAGTTATGGTCTTTCTGCAACTATATGGACAAAAGATACAACTAAGGCCTTGCGCTTAAGTAGAGAAATACAAGCTGGAATTGTGTGGGTCAATTGTTGGCTTAAAAGAGATTTAAGAACACCTTTCGGAGGAGTGAAAAGTAGTGGAGTAGGAAGAGAAGGTGGTATGGATGCACTTAAATTTTTCACAGAAGTAAAGAACACATGTATTAGTCAATAAAAATAAAACTTATGTCAAAATTATTTCCTGTAATTAACTTCAAAAAATGGATTGAAGAAAATAGACATTTATTAAAACCACCTGTTGGTAATAAAATGGTATGGCAAGATGGCGACTTCATAGCTATGGTAGTAGGTGGCCCAAATTCTAGAAAGGATTACCACATTAACCAAACACCTGAATTCTTTTACCAAGTTGAAGGTGATATTGTCTTGAAAGTTATTGATGAAGGCGAACATAAAGATATTCATATAAGAGAAGGTGATATTTATTTATTGCCTCCTGGAATTCCACATTCACCCAGAAGGCCAGCAAATACAATAGGTCTCGTAATAGAGCAGAAGAGGGATGAAGACATGAAAGATGGATTGGTGTGGCATTGTGAAAACTGCGGAGAAAAAGTATATGAGGATAGTTTCTCTATGAAAAATATAGAAGAAGATCTTAAGAACGTATTTGATGATTTCTTCTCTTCTGAGGAAAAACGAAAATGCAAAAATTGTGGAACTATCTTGAATAAACCGAATTAATGCAGCTACCTGAAATTCGTATAGATGGTCACGGACACTTGATTCCACATCCCCATGAAATCCCTCGATTTATGAAGTATAAAAAGATTTTTTGGGTATGTAAGGAGGGTAAGTATATGCATCAAGATAACTGGAAAAGACCTATCACTGATGATAGCTTTTTTCTTGAAAAAAAAATTGACTGGTTAGAGAAAAACGATATCAATCACGAGGTTATTCTTACTTTATCTCAATTGTATTGTAATGGAATGGAAAAAGAAATAGCATACGATGTTATAAGATTCCAAAACGATTACAACTCCAAAATTCAAGCTGAAAATGGCAGCTATTTTACTTGTGGTTTTGTAATTCAAGCTTGTTATATAGATGAAGCTATAAAGGAATTAGACCGATGTGTTAATGAGCTTGGTTTAAATTTGGTGTGCTTGCCAACACATTACTTGGATAAGAATAAGGAATGGAGATCAATTTACAATGAAGAAACGATTCCCATTTTTGAACATATAGACAAACTTGGCTTATCTGTGCAAATTCATCCATATGATGGTGAAAAATTCATCAAGCTTAAAAATGAGTTCTGGCGTTTTCATCTTATATGGATGTGTGCCCAAAGTGCTGATGCTTTTCATTTCTTTAGTTCACTTGATTTTGCCAATAAATTCCCCAATACAAGAACGTGTTTCGCACATGGTAATCAATATGGTCAAGTTAATATAGGTAGAAGAAAACAAGGGTATTATGGAAGACCTGATTTATTCGAAGATGCTGTATCTCCTGAGTCAAACATTCAAAAAGGTAATGTCTTTTTTGATTCCATAGTGCATGATGTTTATTCATTTCGACTTTTAGTTGATCGTCAATCTTCCAATCAAATAATCGCTGGGATAGATTCCCCATATCCTTTAGGAGAAATGGAATCAACTAAAGATTCATATCCTGGTAAAGTAATTGATGAAGCAGTTAAAATGGGATTTATAACTGATACACAACGAACTGAGATATGGAGAGATAATGTCCTTGATTGGCTTTGTAAACCACATGAAAAACAACAATTAGTAAATCGAATCACTAAAAATATATAGATTTTTGAGTTATACTTTTGAGACAGATAGGGCTTTCGCCCAAAGAATGGATTTAGAAGATCCTCTTGGCCATTTTCAGGATAAATTTCATTTTCCCTTGCAAAAAAATGGAGAACCATATGTTTATTTATGTGGCAACTCTTTGGGGTTACAACCCAAAAATGTAAAAGAATCCATAGAGCAAGAATTGACCGATTGGAAGAACTATGGTGTTGAAGGACATTTTCATGCCAAAAATCCTTGGATGCCATATCATGAATTCTTGACAGAATCAATGGCAAAAGTAGTAGGAGCAAAACCAGAAGAGGTCATTGTAATGAATACACTCTCTGTTAATTTACATCTTATGATGGTGAGTTTCTACAATCCTACAAGTTCAAGGAATAAAATTATCATAGAAAAAGATGCATTCCCTTCAGATAAATTTGCTGTTGAATCTCAAATTAAGTTTCATGGATTCGATCCTCTAGAATGTTTGATTGAAATAGAAGGAGGAGCTGATGATTTAGTAGATGAAAATGAATTGATCGATTTAATAAATAAATATGGTGATTCTTTAGCTTTAGTAATGATAGGGAATTCTAACTATTACACAGGGCAGTCATTTGACATGCAGAAAATAGGAAAGGCAGCTCATAATGTTGGTGCTAATGTGGGATTTGATTGTGCCCATGGGGCAGGTAATTTAAACCTTGATTTACACAATAGTGGAATTGACTTCGCTGTGTGGTGTAGCTACAAGTACTTAAATAGTGGCCCCGGTTCATTGGGTGGAGTGTTTATTCATGAAAGACATCACAAGAATAAGAATATCAATAGATTTACTGGGTGGTGGGGACATAGCAAAGAGACTAGATTCAAAATGAGAGATGCTTTTGATCCCATACCAACTGCAGAGGCTTGGCAATTAAGTAATCCTCCCATATTAAGCATGGCAGCAATTAAAGCATCGCTTGAGGTATTTATGGAGGCTGGAATGGAAAACATTTGGGCGAAAGCCCGAAAAATTACATCCTATTGTGAATATCTTATTAATTCACTTGAAAATGCTGATATTTCCATAATAACTCCTCATGATGTAAACAAACGTGGCAGTCAATTGTCTATTCAAATGAAAGGCAGTGATAAGAAATTATTTGATAAAATAAGTGAACAAGGAGTAATAGCGGATTGGAGAGAACCTGATGTAATAAGAATATCTCCAGTTCCTTTGTACACATCATATGAAGCTGTCTATTCCTTTTACGATATACTAAAAAAGAATTTGAATTGTTAAAAAATCAATCAATAGCTATTGTAGGTGCTGGACTTTGTGGTTCTTTACTAGGCCTTTCTCTTTCTAAAAGAGGTTTCAATGTTTCTGTGCTAGAAAAAAGACAAGACCCGCGTAACAAAGAAATGGAAAGTGGACGATCTATTAATTTGGCACTTTCAGACAGAGGCTTACAAGCTCTAGAGAAAATGGGAATTGCTGAGGACGCAAGAAAAATTTGTATTCCTATGAAAGGTAGGTTAATACATGATATAGAGGGGAATGAAAGATTTTCAGCGTATAGCGGTAGGGAAGAAGATTATATAAATTCAATCTCACGAACAGATTTAAATCGATTATTGATCGAAAAACTAGATGAAAGCGATCACGTAAAAATATTGTTTGAATGTCAAGTAAATAAGATTAATTTAGAAAACTTAAATATAGAATACATTTACGAAGGAAAAACAACTTCTAAGTCTTTCGATTTTATTATCGGTGCTGATGGAGCAGGTTCTATTGTAAGGCGAACAATGGATAAAGAATTAGAAAGCTTTACGAGTTCTTCGGAATTTTTATCACATGGATACAAAGAGCTTGAAATTCCTAAACATGGTAATAGTCATGCAATAGATAAAAATGCTTTGCATATATGGCCAAGACAAAAGTTCATGATTATCGCTTTGCCTAATATGGATGGT
>CAZMKA010000134.1:0-3286 GCA_964566605.1 uncultured Saprospiraceae bacterium
TTCCTGCTCCTATTGGCCGTTCCTTACCATCCAAATCATAGTCAGGAGCGGATGTAGAAACTCCTGTATCAATATCTGGCGATCCAGTTTGCAATCTAAGATCTCCTGTACTTCCCAGGGCTATGTTAGGTTGATTGACAAAAAGTGGATCATGTTGATCAATATTAGAAGAAGTAATTGTAAGGAAACCTACTCCCATTCCATCTTCTACAACACCCCCATTATTCCCCCAAATAATACAATTTTGTACCTTTCCTCCATAATGATCGCGAAACTTCAATGGAACCGCTGAATTACCTGAAAAACTACAATTAGTTACATTTGCATATGCGCCATATTGGAATTGTACAATGTCTTCCGGACTAACGTTACCTGTAAAAACGCAATTTGTCAAATTTGCTGAATCAAGTTGGTATATTGCTCCAGAATGAGTAACTGCCTCATTACCAAAAAACACGCAATTGTTTATTTCAAGAAAGTCAGTCGAACTAAGAGCTCCAGCATAGGTATTGGAAGAATTATTTGAGAAAATACTATTCGAAATATTAGCTTTCCCAAATGATTGAATTCCACCACTATGATCTTCTGAACTATTATTTTCAATGAGGCAAGAGTCTAAGTTTATGAATGAATTATTATAAGATAAAATCGCCCCCCCTTTGTCTTGTGAATAATTTGAGGTAAATTCACAATTAGTAATGGTTGGACCAGAATACAATGTGTTCAACATGGCGCCTCCACCCCCAACATAATTGCTAACAGCATCATTGGACGTTTGATTTTCAGTAAAAATACAATTTCTTATCACAGGAGAGGCTTCATAGTTAATCATAGCTCCTCCACCAGTTTCAACAAACCCTTGAGATTTTCCTCCTCTGATTGTAAAACCATCAAGGATAGCAGATGAATACATTTTCGCATCCCAGTTTACAAAAACATTGAAACTATTGTCTTCATAATTAGCAAAATCGGCTCCGTCATCTCCTAGTAAATCTCCACTTAAGATACACGGATTTGCATTCCAATCTCTTTGGTCCAAGGAGGTTTCTCCACCTGCAAATCCACCATATATCGCACAATTATTTCGCATTCTAAAATAAGTGGATTGGTCTCCGTACGGAGAAGGAATGTAGGTTCCATCGGCTACCCAAACTTCTATATTATCAGTACATATATTCTCAGGAATTAAAGCCGACTGAAGGTCAGTATACGCATTGGCCCATGATGTTCCGTTATTCAAGCCAGTTGCATTTATATCTACATATACAATAGATCCAGGACATGGATTCCCCACCTCATAAGCTCCCATATCATGCGTCAATCCTATAGCTCGCATTCTTCTATCTGCATCAATCATCGGCGCTCCTACAGTGTTAGCTGCATCGATAGCCGGTGATCCACCTTGAACATGTAAGTCAGCTAAATATCCTTGTCCTACTGGTGGTTGATTAACAAACAATGGGTCAGCATTGAGATTTCCAACACCTGGATACACGCCGCTTGCTTGCTCAACAATTGAATAACTCACGTCGCTATTGAATAAATCCGTATCACTATTACCCCACACAATACAATTCCATAAACTAGGAGCAGAAGAAGAACCATATACTACTGCCCCTACATCAGTAGCCTGATTTCCTGAAAATGAGCAATTCGCGCAAGTCATGTTTGAATAAAATGTGTCATTATATATTGCTCCTCCTGAAGCAGCTAAATTACCTATGAATAGACAATTTGTAGCTATATCAGGAGCTCCACCATCATAGTACGCACCTCCATTATTTCCTGCAATATTGTCTTTAAATAAGCAACCATCGACTTCAAAAAAACCATATATAGCTCCACCGTCATTGACGGCATAATTATTTATAAATGAAGTATTATGAATTAAAACGGTCCTACCAGATGTTGTAAAGATTGCTCCTCCATTATTAGCTTTATTTCCATAAAACTTACAATTCTTTACACGTAGCCTATTCTGTTGAAACAATCCACCACCTTGACTATATACGCCGACACCATCTGCATTTCCTCCTTTTATAATGAAACCATCAAGTAAGTTTAAAATATGCGTTTGTTCATACATTATATCGGTACTTCCTTCAATAAGCTTAATATTCGATACAACGTGATAGCTATTATCGGCATTGTTGGCAAAATCAGGACCATCATCTCCTAAGAGATCACCACTCAGAATAGTAGGATAAGCCTCATAATCTCTTTCTTCAAAAGTAGGATTTCCGGTATTTGGAAATCCCCCATAAATGGCTACTTTATATTTCATTGTAAATGAGGCCTTACGATCTTCGTCCGTTACAACTGTAAGATCCTTAATAGGCGTATACGTACCTTCAGCTACATAAACTTTCTTACCTGAAACATCAGCCTCGTCAATCATTGCTTGCAAAGAACTTGACGCATTTGCCCACGATGAACCATCGCCAGTTCCTGTTGCAACCTCTTTTACATATCTTATTTGTGCATTTGAAATACTGACACCAATAACTAATTGACATAAAATAACTAAGAAAATTAACTTATTAACTCTTCTATTTTTAAAAAACATCATATACGCTACTTTCATTTTAACCATTAGTCGAAGCAAAGTTAAAATAGTCACATTAAGAATGAAATTAGTATAAACAAAAAACTGATAATCTACTATTTTTTTTGGGCTCAAGCCCAAAAATCACAACGTCTCGGCTATGCGGCGTGCGACGTTAGGAGCATGAACGTCATAGCCTTTGTTAGACAGAGTTTCTTCTTATAGTCCTAAATGTCTTATGCTAAAAGGTAAAAACCCAGTCAAATTCTTATTTTTTATTGAAAAATCATTATAGTATTTTTTTAAAATATTTTTTTCGTTTTCACCATATCCGTTTAAGGAAGAAGTAATTGCATCAATAATTTTTTGATTGTTCAAGTCGTAACTATGCATTAAGAAATGAATCGATTTTTCATTAAGTAGATTGTTGTTAATAAATTCAACAATTTTGTCTATTACTCCTTTAGTCAATTCACTTTTATTTCTCTTTAGGGTTCGAATAAACCCTGAAAGACAATAATAGTATTGATAGTGATCATTTACATAACTTGATTCTAATTTTTTTTTGAATCTCCTAAAATCATCTAACTCTGCTTCAGATATTTTTATTTCTTTTAGCCTTTCACTTATGACAAAACAATCTAATTCCGAGAACTCAGAATCACAAGTAAACGTATTGCCCAGTAAATTTATAATTCTTTTCAATTCTACTTCAGTATATTCATTAACCCTCAATACAAA